>NZ_BAAJCL010000002.1:0-53696 GCF_057535655.1 Anaerostipes stercorihominis
ATTGAGCCACACGGAACCTTAACGAGTATGAGCGGAAGCGAAGTATGAGTTTAGTTGACGGGTGTATGGCGGAGCAGAAGCCTACGTTAATGAAAGAAGGCTCCATGGTCAAGTGGTTAAGACACCGCCCTTTCACGGCGGTAACACGGGTTCAAATCCCGTTGGAGTCATTACGGGTAGTATCCTTCAAATGTGCCGTTGTGGCTCAATTGGCAGAGCAGCTGATTTGTAATCAGCAGGTTACCGGTTCAAGTCCGGTCAACGGCTTCAAAGGACCTTTAGCTCAGTTGGTTAGAGCAATCGGCTCATAACCGATCGGTCCGGGGTTCGAGTCCCCGAGGGTCCATTGGAAAGTTTATAGATTATATTATTTGGCCCGGTGGCTCAGCCGGTTAGAGCGCCGCCCTGTCACGGCGGAGGTCGTGGGTTCGATTCCCATCCGGGTCGTTTTGCTGTATTTACAGTATTTTATTGTGGGATCATAGCTCAGCTGGGAGAGCATCTGCCTTACAAGCAGAGGGTCACAGGTTCGAGCCCTGTTGGTCCCATTTGTATGTTCTGGTTTCAGAACATATGCCGCAGTGGCGGAACTGGCAGACGCGCAGGACTTAAAATCCTGTTCGAGTTAAATCGAGTACCGGTTCGATTCCGGTCTGCGGCATTTTAGGTATTGACATCATATGGGAAATGTGATATGATATCTAAGTTGTCAGGAATGACAATTTTATAAAGTGTGTGGGCGTAGCTCAGCTGGATAGAGCGTCTGGCTACGGACCAGAAGGTCGGGAGTTCGAATCTTCTCGCCCACGTTGAAAGCATCTATGATAATAGGTGCTTTTTTTATGCTAATGTTATGAAATTTAAAACAATTTGTTATGATCTTTACATTTATCTCATTTTATGATAAAATTCCTTAGGAATGTAACAGATGCGTAACATTTATGGAACAAGTTGAAAGGAATACCAATGAAATCTCGATTAAAGAAAATAATAATTTTCTCATTAGTCTTTATATTTATTTTTACCTCAAACATGATGGCAGTTCCAGAGCAGGAAGTAAAAGCCGCAGAAGGATACAGCGGAAAGATTTATAAACACTGGTGCAAGCTCCGAAAGAGTAAATCAAAGAAATCAAAGGTGCTTCGTAAATTAAAAGTAGGGACACCCGTTCAGGTTTATTCCACCAGTGGAAAATGGAGAAAAGTTTCTGTAAATGGGAAAGTTGGCTATGTGTTAAAAAAATATGTGTACATCAATACAGATGCTCCAAATCTTGAGGGAAGTACTTATGAGAAAGGCGCGACAGTGGCATCCTTTGCCAAAAGATTTGTTGGCAATCCTTACCGATGGGGTGGAACAAATTTAAATACAGGGGCAGATTGTTCCGGTTTTATTGGCTCAGTGTATCGTTCGTTTGGATACAGACTGCCTAGAACTTCCTATGATTTGAGAAGAGCAGGAAGAAAAGTTTCCTATAAGGAAAAACAGCCGGGAGATATCATCTGTTATCAGGGACATGTGGCGCTTTATATTGGCAATAATAAGATTGTTCATGCAAGTACAAGAAAGACAGGAATTAAGATTTCTCCAAGAGCGAACTATCGTAAGGTCGTATGTGTTCGAAGAGTTGTAGAATAAAAACATAAAAATAAAGAATCAGGAATCAAAAGTATGAAATATTTCTTTTGGTTCCTGATTTTTTTTGACAGAATTTAGGCGTTATACGCAAGGACATATCAGAACCAATCTTTTACAAATGCTTTTTAGTTGTAAAAAAGTTGCTTTATGAGCAATTAATTTACAATATTTTTTATATTTTTCATTTCTTTTTCATTTTTTTGCACTAATTGTTTGAATAACAGTACAAAATTGGATTTTATCACCTATGTACAGATATTGGTGCAATCAGTTATAATAAACCCATAAAGTAGTAACAGCAATACAAAAAACAATACATAAACACACAAACTACTTTGAAGTGTTTTATTCATTGAGGAGGCCTATCATGAATAATTTACAGGAAAAAGTAATCCGTGCGATGGTGGAAATGTATGGATTCTATTCCATAGAAGAGCTGGCTGAGATGACAGAGGTATCCGTCAGCAGTATCAAGCATTCTTTGGGAGATATCGCTGACTTCATCGAGGGATATGAAGCAAAACTCCTGCGAGTGCCAAGAAAAGGGATCTGCATGGTAGTCACTGACCAGCAAAGAGAAAAGATCCTGGAAGCTCTGGATGCTTATGCAAATAGTGATCCTGAATCTTTCTATTATCGAAAGAATTATATTTTAGACATTTTGTTTCACTTTCCGGCAAATTATACAATACAGCTGTTTTCGGAAGAGCTTTGTGTCAGCCGGAAGATTATACAAAAAGATTTGAAAAAAATTGAAGAGTATTTAGAAAGATTTGATCTGAAGTTGTCAAAAGTAAAGAACCAGGGAATTCGGATTCTCGGAAGAGAATTTGATGTAAGACAGGCAATCGTAGATACACAGAACAAAAAGTATTGGAAACATACCTATATTGAGGAGCTTCCAAAAGATCTGGATTATAGAATCAGTAAAAGGGCATTTACCTATTTCTCTGACTATTATTCTGCCGATGATATTATGTTGGTGCAGAAATATTTGGCAGAAAGTGAGAACGAATTGGAGATTGCATATGTAGATATTTCTTTTTGCAGAATCACAGAATACCTTCTCCTGACGCAAAAGAGGATAAAAGAAGGAAAAAAGATTCGGGATTGTGCAGATCGAAAAATGACAGCGCTGGATGAATCGTATCTCGATGCGGCAAAGATGATTCTGGATCAGATGTTTCCCAATCAAAAAGAGATGGACCTTGAATATCAGTTTCTGGCTGCAAAGCTTGCAGTGGCAAAAACTTGTGAAGTGCGGGCTTTGGTTCAGGATGATGATTTGATGGACCTGGTAAATGATTACATCAATATTGTCTTTCGGGCAATGGAAAAAGAAAATACATTTCAGTATAAGGAAATGGAAAAGCAGATTGCTACTTTTTTAAAGACACTCAGCATTAAACACGATTATATGCTGGTAGAGTGGGATGATCTTCATAAAGATATACAGCAGCAGCTTCCAAGCTTATATGCAGTTTGTCTGACTTATGCGTTTCGGTTGGAAGAAAAACTCGGATTTGTGCTGACACAGGATGATATCGCATGGATTACATTGTTGATTCATCAGGCTTCTGTGGAAAGCGCAAGTGAGAAGCAGGGAATTTTTGTAACGGCAACAGATCCATATACAGCACATTATGAAGCTATGAAGATTGAAAATGAAATTGGAAATCTTGAAATTGTGAAAAATGTACATATTAAAGACTATCAGCCGGAAAAAACCAAGGGGAAGCTTGTGATATCAACCGTTCCACTGAAAAAAAAACAGGAAAATGTCATCGAGATTACAAAACATGTAACACAGATGGACTTGAATAAGATTGTCACAAAAATGGACGAATATAATAAGACAGAACAAAATCAGCAGGTAATGGAATCGGTTCGACAGACCTTTGAAGAAAAGTTAATTGTAACGGATGCGGTTGCAATGACAAAAAAAGAAACCATTGCACAAGCCAGTCAGCTTTTAATGAAAGAAGGCTATTTAAGTGATGATGTAACCGAACAGGTATTTGAACTTGAAGAACGGCGTCCTACGACCATAGGAAATCAAATTGCAATGGCACATGTTTATAAAGACAATGTGAAAAAAAGCGGTATTGTCATTATGCGGATGAAATATCCGGTTCAGTGGTCCACAACATCGAAAATCCGTCTGGTGTTTTTTCTGGCAATCAATATGGAAGGTTCCAATGAGATTTTAATGCTGTTCAAATTCCTATATGCATTAATTGACAATCGAGAGGCGATAGAAAAAATTTTAGATGCTGATCGCTCTGAACAAATTTATCAAATCCTAATGGATGAACTCCATTAGAAGAAAATAAAAAACAAGTTTTTAGGAGGAAGTAGCTATGTTAGTAAACATGAAAGAAATTTTAGAAGTTGCAGAAAAGGAAGGGTATGCCATTCCGTGTATTAACACACCGAATGAAGAAACAGTTCGTGCGGTAATTGGCGCAGCAGAAGAATTAAACACACCAATTATCATTGATCATGCACAGGTTCATGATTCTTTGATTCCAATCGAGAGAATCGGACCGGTCATGTTAAAATATGCAAAAGAAGCAAGAGTTCCGGTTTGTGTTCATTTGGATCATGGAAGTGATTATGAATTTGTAATGAGAGCGATCAAAGTCGGATTCCCATCCATTATGTATGACTGCAGCGCGCTTCCTTATGAAGAGAACCTTGCAAAAGTAAAGAAATTTGTTCAGATTGCGCATGCGGCAGGAATTACAGTGGAAGCTGAGCTGGGCGTTATGGCATCTACAGAAGAAGATACACATGGAGATGCAGAAAGCCGTGTGCTTACCAATGAAGATATTAAAGAATTCTTCACAGAACCAGAAGAAGCAAAAGCATTCGCAGAGGAGACAGGATGCGACGCACTGGCTGTATGCTTTGGAACAATGCATGGAATTTATGCAGAACCTCCGGTACTGGATATTGAGAGAGTCAAAGCACTTCGTGCTGCAATTCCTGATACATGCCGCGTTGTAATGCATGGTGCTTCCGGTGTAGAGTTTGATCAGGTTCAAAATGCAATTTCAGCAGGATGTACAAAAGTAAATTACTATTCTTACATGGCAAAAGCTACGACAAAATTTGTGGCAGACAAAGTAGCTGAGACAGAAGGAAAAATTGCTTATCATGAACTTCAGGAAGCTGCATTTGAATTTATGAAAGGTTATGCAAAAGATGTAATTCTTGCATTCAAAAACGGAAAATAAAAATTTTTGCATAGTTAAAATTATGAAAAGAAAAATAGGAGGCATTTCATATGAGCAGTGTAAATTTAGCAGATGTACTGTTGGATGAAATGGTAATCCTTGATTGTGAGCCTTTTAAAGACAAAGCAGATATGTTTGATACGATGACCCGCAGATTTGAGGAAGCGGGCTTCGTATCAGATGCCAAGGCATATAAAGAAGCATTGGAATACAGAGAATCTCTTGGTCCTACATATATGGGAAATTTTGTTGCAATTCCTCATGGAAAGTGTAAAGAAGTCTTAAAGCCGGGAATCGGCTTTGTAAGATGCAAAACTCCATTTTTATATGAGTCGGCAGGAGAAACTGGAGAGGTAAAGTATGTCTTTGTATTGGCAATATCTGAAAATCAAGAGAATGATTACCATTTAAGGGTTTTAGCAACATTAGCCGGAATGTTGGCGCATGAAGAATTTTTAGAGCTCTTGGATAAGGCAGCAAGCTATGAAGATTTAATTCATGGCATCAAAGAATTATAACCATACCATAGGAGGTGGATTTATGAAGGTAGTAGCAGTAACATCATGTGCAACCGGAATTGCACATACCTACATGGCTGCAGAGGCAATTATGAAGGTCTGCAAGCAAAACGGACACAAATGCAAAGTAGAGAAGCAGGGAGCTCTTGGAATCGAAGATAAGTTAAGAGACCGAGATATTAAAGAGGCTGATCTGATTGTCTTTGCCAATGATGTGGGAATTACCAAAGCAGAACGTTTTGAGCCTTATAAGGACAAGATTTTTCAGACAAAACCACATGACGTAATTAAGGACCCGAATATTATTTTTACAGAAAAATAAAAAAGAGAAAGAGAAAATATTTATGAAAGGACGGAAGAGAAATGAGAGATGTGATCGATGATATTAAAGAAGCATTTTTAACAGGTGTCTCCTATATGTTACCGTTTGTAGTAGCAGGAGGTATCCTGGTAGCACTTGGGTTCTTACTGGGAGGTTATAATGTGCCAAGCGTAGAACCATATGGCTCTACCTTTGCATCCACGATCTTTTGGATTGGAAAGATCGGTCTTGGAACTTTTATGGTTCCGATTTTAGGCGCTTATGTAGCGTACTCTATTGCAGATAAACCTGGAATTTGTGTAGGTATGTTTGGCGGCTGGATGGCTACAGATCCATGGGGAATTGGTTATCAGTCCGGATTTATCGGAGCGTTAATTGCAGGTATTTTAGCTGGATATTTAGTAAATTGGCTAAAGAAAATTCCTCTGCCGAATGCAATCAGATCCTTACTTCCAACATTAATTATTCCGGTGATTGGATGTGCTGTAATTTGTCTGTTAATGCACTATGTCATCGGTACTCCTTTGGGAGCACTGACACAGGCACTGACTGATTTGCTGAACAATCTCGGAACAGGAAACTTGGTATTGTTGGGAATTGTACAGGGTTGTATGCTGGCATTTGATATGGGTGGACCATGTAACAAAGTAGCTTATGCATTTGCTTTGGCTTGTATGGAAACTGGAAATTATGCGCCGATGGCAGCGAACTTTATTGCATGCTGTGCACCTCCGCTTGCAATGGCACTTGCAATGTTAATTGCGCCGAAGAAGTTTACAGATGAAGATCGTGCGGGAATTCCGGGATGCTTTGCAGGAGCTCTTTGTATGATTACAGAATTCGCGATTCCATACGCTGCAAAAAATTTAAAATATATTCCATGCTACATGGCAGGATCAGCAGCAGGAGCAGTTATTTCTTACTTGTGGGGAATTACAATCAGAGCTCCTCACGGCGGAGTCTTCGTAGTTTTCGCAATGAATAAAGTAGTTCCGTTCTTTATCACTCTGCTGATTGCCGGTGTGGTTTCTGCGGCACTGATTGTACTCGTTACAAAACCTGAAGGACAGGAAGCATAAGTTAAAACAATAAACTGAAATAAAAGGAGAAACAAAAATGGCAAAATTAGTTGATATTCAGGGAAGATTTCCTTGTGAACCGGATAATAAAAAACCTACCTTAATTAAAAAATGGGAATATTCTACTGCATTATATCCGCCGAACAATGCATTTACATCAGATAATACATTTACGTTGGTAACAACCGATACCTTTATGCTTGGGATTTATGAGTTAGGACCGGGAGGAGTCTTTGCACCGCTTGATATTCATCCTGGAGATGAGTCTTATTATATCTTAAACGGACCGGTGGTACAAAGAAGCGGAAATGGACAATTTGCATATTTGGAAACAGGAGAAGGTTTATTTATGCCGGAGGGAGCTTGGCATTGCTGTCATAACTTCTCTGATGAGAAAGCAAGAATCCTCTATTTTATTACACCAAAGGCATGGGATGAGCATATTCCGCCGGCTGTAATTCCGACAGAAGAGGAGACAAAATTCTATAAGGGACCAAACAATGATAATCTTCCGGATATGAGAGGTGCCATTAAAGATATTTCTCGTCAGGGATGCACAGACGATATTGGGTGCTGGCCGGTAGACCCTGCAGAGGCAAGACAGACCGGAGCTGTCTATGCAGTTCGTGACTTTGAAAAATTAAACAACGTTCACGGTACTACTCATCCAATGCTTATGCGCTTTATTACAAGCAATGATTATGGACATTTCGGAGAAATGATTCTTCCGGCAGGAGGATATGGACCAAGATGTTCAGATCCGGATGTACACGCAGGAGATGCGGCGCTGTACTGTGTTGACGGACCGATAACCGTGAATTTAGTAGATGCAGAAGAAAGTTTTGTTCTGGAACCGGAAGATACGTTCTTCTTACCGGCAGGAACAAAGTATCAATTAGTTAATTTTGAAAATAAACCAGTGAAAGTAGTCTTTGCTATTACCGAGCTGTAATTGTATAATATGGGGTGATACATGAGCTGTATCATCCCATATTAACGAAAAACCAGCAGAAAGGAAGACAATAGTTATGAAAGATTATAAGGGTATTATTTTTGATTTGGATGGCACTTTGCTGAATACGATTGAAGATTTGACCGACAGTGTCAATGAGGTAATGAAACGGTATGGATTTCCAATCCATGAGACAAAGGCTTGTAAAAAGATGGTGGGGAATGGATTTCGCAACCTTCTAAGAAGAGCGCTGCCAATCGAAAAGCAGCAGGAAGAATCTCTCATTGACGAAGCTTTAAATCAGTTTTCAAAGGCGTATCAGGAGCGCTATCTCCGCAAAACAAGCCCTTATCAGGGGATTCCTGAGCTGGTGGATGAACTTGCGAAACGAGGAATTGCGCTTGCAGTCAATTCTAATAAACGTGAAGATTATACCAGTGCTTTAATTCAGAAATTTTTTGCCAGGATATCATTTGCTGCTGTGTACGGAGAGCGGGAAAAGGATGGAATTCCTAAAAAACCGGACCCAACCGCAGCGCTTAAGATTGCGGAGCTTATGGGGATTCAGCCAAATGAAATTTTATACATTGGGGATTCCAAAACAGATATGGAAACAGGCAAAAATGCCGGAATGGACACCGTAGGCGTTACCTGGGGATTTCGAGATAGAAAAGAATTGGAAAAAAGCGATGCATCTTATATCGCAGATCATCCGGAGGATATCATATGTCTTATTTAGTTCAGTGCATTCTGCTCTGGACGAGGTTCAGAAGGAGAAATCATTATGAAAATTTCATTGGGATGCGACGAAGCAGCTTACGAATTAAAAGAAATCATCAAAAAACATCTTCAGGAAGCGGGTCATGAAGTTGTAGATAACGGTGTAGGAGAAGGAGAAGTAGAATTGTATCCGGATGTTGCCGTTCGTACCTGCAATAAGGTGACAGATAAAACATGCGAAAGAGGAATTCTTGTATGCGGAACAGGAATTGGTATGGCAATGACTGCAAATAAGGTGCCTGGAATCCGGGCCGCCGTCTGTCATGATCCGTTTTCCACAGAACGTTCCATTCTCAGCAATAATGGAAATGTGATGTGTATGGGCGCCAGAGTGGTTGCGCCGCAGCTGGCGCTTTATTTGCTGGATATCTGGATGGGACTTACTTTTAAAGATGGTCCGTCAACCGAAAAGGTAGAGCGTATTACCTATTATGAAAATCAGTTTTGCGGGAAATAGGAGGTTGTTGATATGAAGTTTAAATTTGGAGTCGATACATTTATATGGGCAGAAAATTATGGGGAAGAGCATCTCTGGATTATTCCGAAAGCAAAGGAATTAGGTTTTGAGACCATTGATTTTGCAATTTCAAATCCCTATACCTTTCCCACAGAAAAAGTAAAAGAAGAGCTGGAGCGGGTTGGAATCGACTGTGTTTGTACAACAACTTTGACACTGGAGACAAATCCGATTTCTCCGGACGCCGAGATTCGGAAGGCAGCCGTTGCAGCCATGAAGAAATGCGTGGATATTTGTAATCAGCTGGGGGCGCCGATTTTAGGCGGTGTCAATTATGCAGGATGGGGATATTTGACGAAAAAACCACGTACGGAGCAGGAATGGAACTGGGGCGTAGAGTCTATGAAAGAAGTGGCGCAGTACGCTAAGGAAACAGGAGACGTTCAGATTTGTGTAGAATGTGTCAACCGATTTGAAACACATTTCTTAAATATCGCAGAAGATGCAGTACAATTCTGTAAAGATGTTGGAACAGGAAATATGAAGGTTCATTTGGATTGTTTCCATATGATTCGAGAAGAAAAGAGTTTTGCCGGAGCAGTAAAAACCTGCGGAAAAGAATATCTGGGATATGTCCATGTCAATGAAAACGACCGTGGAATCCCCGGAACAGGGCTTGTTCCGTTTAAGGAATTTTTTACGGCATTGAAAGAGATTGGTTACGACGGACCTCTTGTCATTGAATCTTTTGATCCAAGCTTTGAGGAATTGGCAGGAAACTGCGCAATCTGGAGAAATTTTGCAGACACAGGAGAAGAGCTGGCGATTGAAGGATTAAAAAATTTGAAAGAAATTGCAGCGACTGTGTAAGGGAGGAGATGCTATGAACCGTATTGTAAACAACCCGGATTTTGCCGTAGAGGATATGCTGAAAGGTTTTGTGAAAACACATAAAGATCTTGTAACAGCTACAGACAATGAAAGAGTTTTAAAATATAAATACGCGCCGGTGGAGGGAAAGGTTGGAATTGTTACCGGAGGAGGCTCCGGACATAAACCTGCTTTTATCGGATATATTGGTGAAAATTTATGCGATGCTGTGGCAGTTGGAGAAATTTTTTCTTCACCGACAGCAAAGGCCTTTTTGGATGCGATAAAAGAAGCGGATGCAGGAAAAGGCGTGGCATGCCTTTATGGAAATTATGCCGGCGATAATATGAATGTGAAGATGGCAATGCGCAAGGCAAAGAAACTTGGAATCGATGTGAAGACAGTTGTTGCCAACGATGACTGTGCATCAGCGCCAAAAACGGAATTAGAGAAGCGCCGGGGAGTTGCCGGGGAAGTTTTGATGTGGAAAGTCGGAGGCGCGAAAGCAGCGATGGGAGCAAGTCTTGACGAAGTCATTGCCGCTGCACAAAAAGCAATTAATCATACCCGCTCTGTTGGAATTGGCACGGCACCGTGTACCATTCCGGCGGTAGGGCATCCGAATTTCCAAATTGAAGACGGAACAATGGAAGTAGGAATTGGACACCACGGAGAACCTGGAATCAATGTGCAGCCATTAAAAACCGCCAGTGAAATTGCGGATGAAATGTTGGATATTATCATCCCGGATCTGCCATTTGAAAGTGGTGATGAAGTTGTGGTACTTCTTTCCGGGCTTGGAGCTACTCCGGTGATGGAACAGTATATTGTTTATGACAGAGTGGAAGAAGTATTAAACGAAAAAGGAATTAAAGTTCATCGCTCTTATGTAGGAAATTACTTTACTTCCTTAGAGATGATGGGCGTGACGCTAACTGTCATGAAGCTGGATGAAGAGCTGAAGGAGTGCATGGATATGCCGGTAAACTCCGTAGGATTAAAACAGTTTTAAAGATTGAGTTAAATATGGCACAATTTTTTGTGCCATATTTGCGCTTAAAACTATTTGGAAGATAAAAAACCTTATGCTACAATAAAAACAGAAAATAAAGTTCAAATGAAGAGGTGGAATTATGTCAAGTTTTAAGAATGCAGAAGCCGGTGTAATTGTAGATCGGCTGATCAAAACAATTCAGGAGCAGCGAGATTATCTAAGTGAAATTGATGGGAAAATCGGAGATGGTGATCATGGAATCAATATGAACAAGGGATTTACCATGTGCGAAAAAAAATTAGAGGGAAAGACTTATAATTTATCTGAAGGGCTTTCCATTCTCGGAGAAACTCTGCTGGAAGATATCGGAGGATCCATGGGACCTCTCTATGGAATGTTATTCGATGAGATGTCAATGGCATGTGAGGATGCGGATGAAATTGATGTCAATGTTTTTGCGGAAATGATTTCCGGTGCAGTGGAAGGAATCCAGGAGATCAGTCCGGCGAAGGTTGGAGATAAATCTTTGCTGGATACCTTAATTCCTGCCAAGGAGGCCTTTGCAGATGCCAAAGAGGCAGGAAAGCCCTTTGCAGAGTGTCTGGACGCTATGAATGCGGCAGCAGAAACAGGATGGCAGTCCACAAAAGATCTGGTGGCAAAAATTGGGCGCGCAAGCCGTCTGGGCGAACGTTCCAGAGGTGTTTTGGACGCAGGAGCAACCAGCTGCTATTTCATTGTCACAACGATTGGAAAAGCGGCAAAAGAACTGTTATAAATTCGTTTCACATCATCGAGATATTCTTTGGAATTAGAAGATTTTAAAACAGATTTGTCTTCTGAATCCAACCATGTATTAGGCCATGCTTTAAGGTGGCAGAACCTCTATATATTCATACAAAAACAAGAAAAACACAGAAATCCATTTTGAGATGGTTCTGTGTTTTTCTTGTGTTAGGGTTGTGTATGATAACTGTACCATATAAAGTGGTACAGTTGATACAGTGAGATTAAGGAGGGAAAGATGTGTTTCAAATCAATGCGGCAAGGCAATTTATGAACAAATTATGGAACAAATGAAAGAAGCCGCATGGAAGGGATATTTAAAGCCCGGTGATCTACTGACGTCATAGCAAAAAGCAATGCGTTTTTGTATCTGAAAACAATCAAATAATACGAATGATCCTATGTTGGGAAAACCAGAAAAAAGTATGGGGATTTCGGAGGCAGAAAAGCCATTTTTAGAAGCTTGTTTTGTGAAAATGGGAATTTCCAGGCAAGAGACAAGGCAATGGATGGAGAACGTTTCCATGAAGAATCGTCCAAAAAGCGGAGTTCTCGGAAGGTGGAAATACCGGCAGGATGATGTTACAGATACCATCTATGATTGCTCTAAAACTCTGATTTTTGAAAAATTAAATGGAAATAATTGACATAATAAAATAAATATGGTAAATTATGGAAAGAAGATATCTGCAGCATTGTGTGAATTTCCTAATTTAAGATCTTTGGATTCCCTTCGTATGATAGATCATCGACCATACCCCCAAATTTCTTAAAAAACTGTGTTTTTCATCAATCAATCATTGTCATCTACCTATCTTACAAGCATAATGCCGCAGGTATTTTCTGCTTTTTAGTTCTTTTTCTTTGGAAACCGTTGAAATGACAATGACAAATACAAATTTATATGGTATGATGTTATTTTGAAAGAAAACAAAGAGAGAATTCACATATAGGAGGAAAAAACATGCCAGTGAAATATGTATTTGTTACAGGAGGAGTTGTGTCCGGCCTTGGAAAGGGAATTACAGCGGCCTCTCTGGGACGATTACTGAAAGCGAGAGGCTATCATGTGACCAGTCAGAAGTTTGATCCTTATATCAACATTGATCCTGGAACGATGAATCCAATTCAGCATGGAGAGGTATTTGTAACAGATGATGGGGCGGAGACAGATCTGGATTTGGGACATTATGAGAGATTTATTGATGAAGGATTGAATAAGAAGTCGAATGTTACAACGGGAAAAGTCTATTGGAGTATTTTATCAAAAGAGCGGCGTGGTGACTATGGAGGGAATACGGTACAGGTGATTCCTCATGTGACCAATGAAATCAAGAGCCGTTTCTATAGAAGTGATGATACCAGCCGTCAGGAAGTTGCGATTATTGAAATCGGCGGAACGGTTGGTGACATTGAAAGTCAGCCGTTTTTGGAAGCCTTAAGGCAGTTTCAGCACGAGGTCGGACATGAAAATTGTATTTTGATTCATGTAACGCTGATTCCGTATTTGAAAAGTTCGGGAGAGTTAAAGACCAAGCCGACACAGGCAAGTGTGAAAGATCTTCAGGGAATGGGAATTCAGCCGGATATTTTAGTTTGCCGCTCTGATTATCCTTTGGACGATGGAATAAAGAAAAAGATTGCACAATTTTGTAATGTGGAGCGGGATCGTGTAATTCAAAATCTGGATGCGGAAGTATTGTATGAGGTTCCGCTTATGATGGAAAAAGAGCATCTGGCGCAAGAAGTTTGCGAATGTCTTCATATGTCCTGCCCGGATCCGGATCTGGATGACTGGAAAAAGATGATTGACAGTTGGAAGCATCCAAAACATCAAGTGGAGATTGCGTTGGTCGGAAAATATATTTCTCTTCACGATGCCTATATTAGCGTTGTGGAGTCACTGGAACATGCAGGAGTTGCCAATTCTGCAGATGTAAAGATTCGATGGGTAGATTCTGAGAGAGTCAGCTCCTATAATGTGGAAGAGATGCTGGGAGGGGTTCATGGAATCCTCGTTCCGGGTGGATTTGGCGATCGAGGAATTGAAGGTATGATCTGTGCGATTAAGTATGCGAGAGAAAAACAGATTCCGTACCTGGGAATTTGTCTTGGAATGCAGCTTACGCTGGTAGAGTTCGGAAGACATGTTCTGGGTTATGCAGACGCACATAGTCAGGAATTTAATCCAGAGACAGAACATCCGATGATTCATATTATGGCAGATCAGGACGGAGTAACCGATCTTGGAGGAACCTTGAGACTTGGCTCCTATCCATGCGTGCTGGCAGAAGGCTCCAGAGCTTATCAGGTGTACGGAGAAAAAGAAATTCACGAAAGACATCGTCACAGATATGAGGTAAACAACCAGTATCGTGAAATTCTGCAGGAGAATGGAATGATGTTATCTGGATGTTCACCGGATGGAAGAATTGTGGAGATGGTAGAGATTCCGGCGCATCCATGGTTTGTAGCGACGCAGGCGCATCCGGAGTTCAAATCAAGACCAAATAAAGCACATCCGCTGTTTCGAGGATTTATTGAAGCTGCTTTACAGCATCAAAAATAAAAAGAATTGGGAGTATTGGGAAAGACCAGTATTCCCATTTTTTGTAATGTGGGAAAGTTTTTTCCTGTGCGATCTCACAAAACGGTTTAGTAGGATTGTATTACAGAAAAGAGCCGGACTTGTCTGCTTTGTTTTATGGGAAAATATGTTATAATAGAACAAAAGGCAGCATATTTGACAGTGAAAAACGTTAGGGGGAAGACTGGAAATGAAGGTGAAAGGCGTGAGACTTTATGGAGTCAAAGACATACGATTGGAAGAGTTTGAACTTCCAAGGATTCAGGAAGACGAAATCCTTTTAAAAATTATCTGCAACGGAATCGCCATGTCTACTTTGAAGGAAATTACCTTGGCGCAGAGGCATTTACGGGTACCGAAAAATATCAAAAAGAAGCCAATTTTAATTGGGCATGAATTTTCTGGTGTGATTTGGGAAGTTGGGAGTCGCTGGAAAGATCAATATCATAAAGGTGAAAAATATGTCATTGTTCCGGAGATTCCCAATCAAATCGAATCTCCCGGGTATTCCTATGAATATTTTGGGGGAGCGGCAACCTATTGCATTGTTCCGGGAGATGTGATCGAAAAGGGATGTTTGATGCATTATGAAGGGGAGTCTTTTTATGAGCCGGCAATGGCACAGGCTTTATATAGCATTATCGGAAGTTTTCACTCCAATTATCACAGCAAACCGGGATCACATGAACATATTTCCGGAATTAAAGAAGGCGGCAACACCATTATTATGGGAGGGTGCGGTCCCATGGGGCTGATGGCAGTTCGGTATGTGCTTGAGATGGAAAGAAAGCCGAAGCGGTTGGTTGTGACGGACACCAATCAAAAACGTTTGGAACGGGCAAGAAAATTAATTCCGGTTCAGGAGGCTGCTCGCCATAGTGTGGAGCTTTATTATATTAATCCGGCCATGGTACCGGATTCTGCAACCGTTTTACTGGCTGTCACCTGTGAAAAAGGGTACGATGACGTATTTGTATATGCTCCTCCCAAAAATGTTGCAGAGATAGGAAACCGGATTATGGGGATGGATGGCTGCATGAATATATATGCGGCTACGGCAGATAAAAAATATCGGGCAGGCATGAATATTTACGGAAGTCATTATCTAAAAACAAAGTTGATTGGTTCTTCGGGAGGTCTTCGTTCGGATATGGAGGAAGCCATAGATTTGATTCATAGGAAAAAAATTGATGTTGCTATGGGCATCAGTCATATCGGAGGAATTGATGCAATTGTGGATACAACATTATATTTAAAACAGATGCACGGAACCAAAAAGATCATTTATCCTCAAATGGAAATGCCATTGACTGCTATTGAGGATTTTAGAAAGTTGGGAAAGAAGAATCCACTATTTGAAAAATTAGCAGATGCCTGTGATCGAAAGGGAGGATTTTGGAATCAGGAGGCAGAAAAAATTTTATTAGAAAATTGTCAGGCATTCTAAAGATGTTCATAAAAAGAAGCAAGGGACTGCGCATAGTCTCTTGCTTCTTTTTATGTTCAAATATAGAGAATTGAAGGCGGCATTTTCTGCTTTGTGCTTATCGGTGCTTTGCAGTTTGAAGAGTCCGAATAGAATTCAAAACACAAAGCATTGCAACTCCGGTGTCGGCAAAAACAGCCATCCACATATTAGCATATCCTGTGAGACCCAAAATCATGACCAGTGCTTTTACGACGAGGGCAAACACTACATTCTGCCATGCAATAGTGCTGGCATGTTTTCCGATAGAAATTGCCTGTGGAATAGCTTCTACATTGGAGGTCATAAAGACAATATCTGCGGCTTCAATTGCAGCGTCTGCACCGCTTCCCATGGCAGCGCCACAGTCGGCTCCGGCGAGAACCGGTGCGTCATTGATTCCGTCTCCAATAAACATGACAGCGCCATGTTTTTCTCGTTCTTCCTGAAGCTTTGTTAGTTTTTCGTCTGGAAGCAGCCGGGCATAAACCTGATCAATTCCGGTCTCCTCTGCGATAGCATTTGCAGTGGTTTCAGAGTCTCCTGTGAGCATGACCGTATGAAGATTTTGTGACTTTAAGGCTTTGATTGCAGATTTTGCATCTTCTTTTAAGGTATCGGCAATGATAATGTAGCCTATTAAAATTCCATCTCTTGCCAGAAATACTTCGGTTCCATAAGAAGCGGAAGTCGGGTATTCTCCCTCAATATGGTATCGATCCATTAATTTTTTGTTGCCGGCAAGAATTTGAGATCCAGATAAAGTAATCACAGACCCGTGTCCGGCAATTTCCTCTGCCTGTTTTGGCTTTTCATAAGAAATAGAATGTTTTTTTGCTGCTTCCAGAATACTTTTGCCAATTGGATGTGTTGACGCTGCTTCACAGGAGGCTGCAAGGGACAAAAGCTGTTCTTTTGTTACGGCACTTAAGGGAAGAACTTCCTGCACTTGGAAGTTTCCTTTGGTAATGGTTCCCGTTTTATCCATGACGACGGAAGTAATATTTTTCAAAGTTTCTAAAGATGCACCGCCTTTAAATAAAATTCCCATTTTTGATCCGGCGCCGATCCCTGAAAAGAATGCCAGCGGAACACTGAGCACCAGTGCGCATGGGCAGCTGATGACTAAGAAAGTCAAGGCAGTGTAGACCCAGTAATTCCAGTCGCCTGTCACTAGAGATGGGAGAATTGCAGTTCCCAGAGCCAAAAGAACCACAAATGGGGTGTAAATTCTGGAAAAGCGAGTGATAAAACGGTCCATCTTAGGTTTGCTTGCAGCCGCATTTTCAACAGAATCCATAATACGTGTTACCATAGACTCTTCCAAGGGTTTCTTCACCTGCATCTGAATTACCCCGGAGGTATTCAGGCATCCGGAGGTAACCCAAGTTCCGGCTTTGGCTGAGACAGGAACAGGTTCACCGGTAACCGGGGAAGTATCAATCATTGTTTCTCCATCGGTAATGATTCCATCAAGCGGTATGCGATCACCTGGTCGTACCATTAAAATGTCTCCGATGCGTGCATCTTGTGCATCAATAATCTTGATCTGATGGTTGGAGTCTACAAGATTTACAACTTCAGGACGCATATCAATGACATCCATAATTTGGGAGCGGCTTCGAGCCACTGCTTTATCTTCAAAATATTCACCGATTCGGTAAAATAGCATAACACCCACGGCTTCTGCGTATTCACCGATAGCAAAAGCTCCGATGGTTGCAATACTCATTAAAAAATTTTCATCAAAGACCTGCCCTTTGGCAATGTTTCGGATGGCAGTCCATACAATTTTGATTCCGAGAATTAAATAGGCAAGCACAAAACAAAGACTTCCAAGCAATGGAAAAGACATCTCCAAAATTTTTCCGGCAGCAAACAAAAGAATTCCGGCGCTGATTTCGGCGATGACTTTTGTATTTTCTGAAATTCTATTTTTTTCGTCTTGCTGTTTGTGTTTGCCAACAGAGGAAGAGCGAAGGGAAATCTTAACCTCAGGTTCGATGGAAGTACAGATTTTTTCAATCTCGGGAAGTAAGGATGGAGCGTCATCTGCCCAAACTCTCAGCTGTTTGGTTGCATAGGTAAGAGCGGCAGCCTGAACATTTGGGAGTCTGGAAATTTGCTCTTCCATTTTTCCGGCACAATGAGCGCATCCTAAGTTATCAATCATAAACACGGTTGCAGACTGTTTTCCTTCCTTGGCAGCAGTCAAAGGAATGGATTTTGGTTTATGGTCATGTTCTTCGCATCCGCAGTGGTCACTGTGTTCATGGTGGTGATCTTCACATCCGCAGTGTTCATGGTGATGCTCTTCGCATTCGCAGTGTTCCTTGCGTGCGTGGTGGCGTTCTTCACATCCGCACGGATGATCGTTCTTCTGAGATTTTTTATCCTGAGCAGAAATTTTTGAGGATTCCGTTAAAAGCACGTCGGGTTCAATGTCTCGGCAGATTTTTTCCAGATCAGGAAGAATATCCTCTTTCATTGTTTCCACATAAAGTTTTTTCATGGGAAAAGAAATGGAAGCGCTGGTAATCTCCGGAAGGCGATTGATTTGCTCTTCCATCTTGGCAGTGCAGTGGGCACAGCCAAGGTTTTGGAATTCATAAATTTTCTTCATAAATACCCCTCCTATGGAACACTGTTTTTAGCATATCAGAAATTAATTCCCCGTCTGCAGTATCGGAGATGGTGTAATGAACCTCTTTGCCGATGCGTCGGCTGCTGATAACCCCCAGTTGTTTTAAAGAACGGAGGTGATGAGACACTGCAGGAGGACTCATGTCAATGGCAGCAGCAATATTACGTACACAGACTTCACGATCATATAGTAAATATAAAATCCGCAGCCGGGTGCTGTCACTTAACAGGCCAAATAAGCTGGCTGTTTCAATGGAAAATTCTTCCGGAGGAAGTATTTTTTTTAACTCTGTAACATCACAGCCATGACCATGAATATCCACAGAGGTAATCTTTGGTTCTTTGACTTTATCCATAAAAATCATCCTTTCTTAATGATTAAATAATTGCTTAATTGTTTATGTTTTGAATATAATACGGATGATGAGAAAAGTCAAGAGAAGAAAAAAATTTTTTTAAATAAAAATAAATAAAAAATAATCTTGCGATTCGAAAGAAATAGTGTTATGGTATTTTTGAAATAAAAAAATATAAAAATAAAATTTTGATTTTAAAAGGAGGACATGATGAAAGTCGAAGGTGTAAGAATGTATGGGGCAAAGGATATTCGATTAGAAGAATTTGAGCTCCCACAGATCAAAGACGATGAGGTACTGCTGAAAGTGATGAGCGACAGTATTTGTATGTCAACATGGAAAGAAGTCAAGCTTGGGTCTGAACATATACGGGTTCCGGAAGATATTGCAGTGAAACCAGTTCTGATTGGACACGAATTTTCCGGTGTGATTGCAAAGGTTGGAGCTAAATGGGCACAGGAATACCGGGAAGGCGAACGATTTGTGGTACTTCCGGGAATTCCGGACCAAATGGGAGCTCCGGGATATTCGTATGAATATTTTGGAGGAGCGGTAACTTATTGTATTGTTCCAAATGATGTCATTGAAAAGGGGTGTCTGCTGCATTATCATGGAGATTCTTTTTTTGAAGTATCGGTTTCCGAACCGATGTATTGTATTATCGGGGGGTATCATGCAAACTATCATACGAAATCGGAGACTCACGAGCATTTTATCGGAGCGAAAGAAGATGGAAATATTCTGATTCTCGGAGGATGCGGACCGATGGGGCTTGGAGCCGTGAGCTATGCGTTGGCGATGGAGAATCAACCGAAGAGAGTTGTTGTGACAGAGATCAATGATGAACGATTAAATCGAGCAAGAGAAGTCATCTCTGAGGAAGAAGCAAAGGCAGCAGGTGTAGAACTTCATTATGTAAATACTGCGAAAATGGAAGATGAAGTAAAGGAATTAATGGATTTAACAGACGGAGAGGGCTACCATGATGTTTTTGTCTATGCTCCGGTACAAAAGATTGCTGAGACAGGAAATAAAGTTCTGGCGTTTGACGGATGTATGAATTTGTTTGCGGGACCGTCAGACAGCGGATTTTCAGCCGATATGAATCTTTACGATGCACATTACAAAAATACAAAAATTCTTGGTTCTTCCGGGGGAATTAAGGCTGATCTTGAGGAGGCGCTGGATCTGATTTCCAAGAAGAAAGTGAAGCCTGCAGTTATGATTACACATATTGGAGGATTGGACGCTTATGCCGATACAACCCTTCATTTACCGGAGATTCCGGGAGGCAAAAAGTTGATTTATACTCAGTTTCACATGCCATTGACAGCCATTGAAGATTTTCGTAAAATGGGAGAGAAGAATGAATTATTTGCAGAACTTGCAGATGCCTGTGATCGGCATCAGGGGTTGTGGAATAAAGAAGCAGAAGATATTTTATTAAAACATTTTAAGGTTGAACTATAGGTAAAGAGTATGTTTGCACGAGAGCGGAAAGAAGCCCTGTTAATTTATATGCAGCAGCATAAGAAAGCGAGTATCCGTGAATTATCAGGAGAATTTAGTGTGACTGGAGCGACAATCCGAACGGATTTAAGAGAATTAGAAGGAGAAGGATTGTTGATTCGGACCCATGGGGGCGCAATTTTGAACCAGGATACGGTAGAAAAAGAAAGTAAGCTTGCATTGCGTCATGAAGTGTATGCCGGAGAGAAACGCAGAATTGGGAAGAGAGCCAGAGATTTTGTGGAGGAAGGGGATATTATTTTAATTGACAGTGGAACAACAGCGGCAGAGTTTGCCTCTGGTCTTACCACCTTCCGAAATCTAAAAGTGGTTACCAATGATCTTACCATTGCTCTGGAGCTGCAGCGGACTTCTTATGTAGATGTTGTACTAATTGGAGGGAGTGTGCGCAATGGATTTGAGTGCACAATCGGGGCCTTTGGGATGGAATTTCTGGATCGGATCTCTGTAGATAAAATTTTTGTCACGCCAAATGCGCTGTCTATTACACAGGGGCTGACTGCTCCTTACGAGGAGACCGCTGCAATGAAACGTGCAATGATTCGAACAGCGGCTCAACGGTATATTTTATGCGACAGCTCTAAGATTGGCAAAAAGACGTTTTGTAAGTTTGCGGATCTGAAAGAATTTTCTCATATAATTACGGATGATGGAATCCGGGAAGAAGATGCCGTAGCCATTGAAGAGCTAGGATTAAAAGTAGTGATCTGCTGATTTATGCTGCAGAAGCATTTTGATCTTTGAGTCTTGTAACCGCTGATATAAAAAAGAACTTATGCAGAATGAAAAGTCACAGGCAATGGATTTGGTAAAAATTGCTTGTGACTTTTCTTGAAATTTATGTTATTGTATTTTTGAAATTTGTGATATTTTACTTGCGTTGTGAAAATAATGACAAATAAAATGAAAAACTTGTCAAAATTTTTTTGGACAAACTTACTACTGGCAATGGTGGACGAAAGCTTAAAAATCAAGCTATAATAAGGCTATAAGATAACCGGTTATCCTTTTATGTTACTTTTTTAATTTAAAAAATTATATTTTGAGAAGTGAAGAACAAGGAGGATTATATTATGGCAAATGAAATGAAAGCCAAAATCCAAAAATTTGGTGGATTCCTTTCCGGAATGGTAATGCCGAATATTGGTGCCCTGATTGCATGGGGTATTATTACTGCATTGTTTATTCCTACTGGATATTTTCCGAATGAAAAAATGAACGAACTGGTAAGCCCGACTCTTACATACCTGATTCCGATTTTGTTTGGATATACAGGAGGATATGCGGTATATGGACGTCGAGGAGCTGTTGCAGGTTCTATTGCTACAATCGGTGTGATCATCGGTTCTGATGTTACCATGATGATCGGTGGTATGATTATGGGACCTCTTGGCGCATGGATTATCAAGCAGGTAGATAAGGCATTGGATGGTCATGTAAAGCCTGGTCTGGAAATGTTAGTAGATAACTTTTCTATGGGTATTGTCGGAGCTATCATTATGATTGCCGGATTTATAGCAGTTGCACCGTTATTTGCAGCAATTACAAGCGTTTTAACTGTGGGTGTAGACTTCCTGATCTCACATAATATTTTGCCGTTTGCTCCGATTTTCGTTGTTCCGGGACAGGTATTGTTCTTGAATAATGCGATCAATCATGGTATTTTTACACCGCTGGCGATTGAACAGGCTGCTCAGACAGGAAAATCTATTTTGTATCTGGTAGAAGCCAATGGCGGTAACTGGGCAGGACTGGTTTTGGCATTCTGTGTCTTTGGAAAAGGAATGGCAAAGAAATCTGCTCCGGGAGCAGCGATCATCCATATCATCGGTGGTATCGGCGAGGTTTCCTTCCCATATGCGTTGATTAAACCAGTTACAATTCTCGGACCGATTTGTGGTTCTATTGCAGCTTTATTCTGGTTCCAGATTATGGACGGCGGTGCGGTAGCAGCCGTATCTCCGGGATCCATTGTTGCATTGATGATCATGTCTCCGAAAGGAAAATTACTTGTTAACGTTATGGGATATGTCATTGCGGCAGTTGTTTCCTTTGTGATTGTTGCCTTCTTCTTAAAGAGAGATAAATCAATCGATGAAGATGAAGAAGTACAGGGTCTTGATATGAGTCAGTTTGTAGAAAGTCACAGTGCGCCGAGCGAAGAAAAAGCAGCTGCGGCAGAAGATGTTGTAAAAAAAGATGTAAAAAAAGTTGCCTTTGCATGTGATGCAGGTATGGGATCTTCTGCAATGGGAGCTTCAATGCTGAAGACACAGTTAAATAAGGCAGGAGTCTTTGTAGATGTGGATCATGTATCTATTCATCAGATTCCGACGGATGTGGATGTGGTAGTTACCAATACGAATTTATTGGAAGCTGCGAAAAAAGAAGCTCCGGCAGGAACAACGATTATTGAAATTAAAGAATTTTTAAATGCGGATGAGCATAAGGCGATTGCAGAAAAAATTAAAAATATGATGCAGTAATTAAAAAATAAAAAGGGCTAAAGAGGTCTTAAAAATGATAAGAATGTCAGCGAGAGTCAAAGAAATTATTCAGATTATCACCTCAGAACAGGGATATATTACAATAAAAGATATCGCAGGAAAGATGAATATATCAGAGCGGACCGTATATCGTGAGATTCCTGAAATAACAAAGGTATTAAAAGAGTATCATATCACTCTGGAAACTGTCAGCAAAAAAGGAATCCATATTATCGGAGAAGAACAGGATGTGAAGAATCTCCTGGAAAGTCTCAGCGAAAAAGTGCATGTACAGGTGATTGAGCCAAAAGAACGTATGGAGTATATTTTATTTGATCTTTTGCATGAAATTGATTTTATCAAAGCAGAGTCGTTGGCAATTGATTTGGAGACCTCTCTGCCCACTATACGAAATGATTTAAAAAAAGTTCAGAATCAAGTTCTTGAATATCGCTTGAAATTGGTTCAGAAAAAAGGAGAAGGAGTGTACCTAAGCGGAACACAGATTTCTAAAGATCACATGCTTGTGAATCTTTTGATGGAGAACATTGAAATGAGTCAGTGTCTGCTTTGGCTGGAAGGGGACTTAGAACAGTCCCATCCTTTCCTTCTGAAGCTGGAACAATGGGGATATTCCGATGATTTTCGGAAATGTCATCATATGTTTCAATCCATCCAGGAAACGTTGGACCATCGAGGATTTTATATGGAGGATCGGGCGTATTTAGAGTTTGTGATGCTTGTGGCTTTGATGATCCGGCGTCATGAAGAAGGCAGCGAACCGATAGAATCGGAGTATCTTCTGTCAAAAAGTAAAAAAGAAGAGCGTCAGGTTGCAAATCTGGTAGGAAAAACAATAGGGCAGACATTCGGCTTTGAATTTTATGAGGATGAGTTGGAATATCTGGTCTTTTTGGTGCATATATTCATTGCACAGAAATCGAGAAAGACCCAAATGCAGGGAGATTATCTTTTGCGATCAAAGGTCACGGAATTTATTGAGCAGGTGGAAGAGCATTTGGGAATTTATCTAAGCCAGGATCAAAAGCTGATGGATGGTCTTTTGGCTCATATGGATAAAGCAATCAAGCGTGCCAGAAGCGGTATGAGCATTTCCAATCCGGTGATTCGCGAAATCGAGAAAGATTATAAGCAGTTGTTTGAAATCATTAAGGAAAGTGTCAGTACGGTATTTCCGGATGATTATTTTCCGGACGATGAAATCGGATATCTGGTGCTGTATTTCGCGGTATCTTTGGATAACGTCACCAAAAAGACATTTCGGATTCTGGTGGTTTGCTCCAGTGGAATGGGCTCTTCCAAGATGTTGGCGAGCAGGCTGGAACGGGAAATCCCGGAAATTTATGTGAGAAAGATTGTATCTTTGATTGGGCTTGGGAAAGAAGATTTAAATGATTATGATTTGATTTTATCAACGATTCCATTATATTTGGATGCGGAGTCCTATTTGAAAGTCTCACCATTATTAAATCAACAGGAACTTGCTTTGGTAAAAGAAAAAATCAGACGTCATAAGCATAGGACGTTAAAGCGGATTGAAGAAAGAGAAAAGAATTCAAAACGATGGGAAGCGATGGATGGATTCCTGGCGTTATCACAATTAAATCGCTTTACGGAATATTCCATGAATCTTTTGGCAGATTTTAAAGTGCTTCGGGTTTCCAAAGAGATTACTCAGGAAAGGCTCTACGAAAAAATCAGTCGATGGACGGCACAGATTGGTTTGAACATATCCAAAGATGAACTGGATGCTTATTATAAAAGCAAAAATGTCAGGGAATGTTATTTTGTAATTCCGGCAACCAGAGTCAGTTATTTTGAATGCTTTTTAAGCAGTATTGACAAACCTGCGCTTTTGGTTTGTTATTTCGGCGGAGAGGAAGTAGAGGATTGGCAGAGTGAAGAAAAAATCTCTGCGATGGCAGTGCTGTTTTATCCGAAGCGGATGGACTCGCTGGAACGAGAGTTTATCGGAAGCATTACAGATTTGATTATTGAAGATGCCAATATGATTCAGATGGTGGAGCAGGGAGATGAAGAAGGCATCAAACAGTGTTTGAGTTTTCAGTTTTTGGAGCACATTCGTGGAATAATGTAGCAACGACTGGAGCATAACCTCTGGAATACCGGCTGCAGAGGCATCGAAAACCATGGGGTTCTGCATTGGTTTTGGGTTGCCGCCCCGTGACGGAATGATTGCTGTACTTAGAACGTTTTGGAAAAAGTAATAGGATATTTGAAAGAAGTATGATATACTACATTTATCTATACAATTCTATAAAATCAGATTTGAAAAAGAATCCAGTAAAATAGAAAGAAGAAAAGGAAGTGTATCATGGAAGAATTAAAGAATGTCAAAATGGCGCTCCTTGGTTCTGGAACGGTTGGAACCGGGGTGTACAAGCTGGTGGAACGCCAGAAAGATGAGATGCCATATAAGATTGGCGCCAATCTCTCTGTAAAAAAAGTACTTGTGAGAAACAAAAATAAAAAACGAGAAGGAATCAATACAGAACTTCTCACAGATCAATGGGAAGATATTATTCATGACGACGAGATACAGATTGTTGTGGAGGTCATGGGTGGAATTGAGCCGGCTCGTACATATATTACCGAAGCTTTGCAGGCAGGAAAGAATGTAGTGACGGCAAATAAAGATCTGATTGCCGCACATGGAGGAGAACTTTTGGATCTTGCCTCACAGAATCATTGCGATCTGCTGTTTGAGGCATCGGTTGCAGGAGGAATTCCGATTCTCCGGCCTTTGAAACAATGTCTTGCAGGCAATTATTTATCGGAAGTCATGGGAATTGTCAATGGGACAACCAATTTTATTCTGACAAAGATGACACAGGAAGGTATGGAATTTGATGAGGCTTTGGCTTTGGCTACAGAACTTGGCTATGCCGAGGCAGACCCAACGGCAGATATTGAGGGATATGATGCGGGAAGAAAGGTTGCGATTATGGCATCCATTGCGTTTAACTCCCGTGTCACATTTGATGATGTATATACAGAAGGAATTACGAATATTACTTCGAAAG
Source organism: Anaerostipes stercorihominis (assembly GCF_057535655.1). NCBI lineage: Bacteria > Bacillati > Bacillota > Clostridia > Lachnospirales > Lachnospiraceae > Anaerostipes > Anaerostipes stercorihominis. The sequence goes on from NZ_BAAJCL010000002.1 coordinate 25,768, forward strand.
ACATTCAGTATGCAAAGGAGATGGGGTGTGACATCAAGTTGCTTGGCGTTGCAAAGAACACCCCGGAGGGAATTGAAGTCAGAGTTCATCCGATGCTGATTCCGAGCAATCATCCGCTGGCAAGTGTCAATGATGCTTTTAATGCGGTGTTTGTCCATGGGGATGCAGTGGATGACGCAATGTTTTACGGAAGAGGTGCCGGAGAATTTCCAACGGCAAGCGCGGTGATGGGAGATATTATAGATGTTGCGCGCAATCTTCAGTTTCATTGCAATGGAAGAATTCACTGTACTTGTTATAAGGATCTTCCAATTAAAAAGATTACAGAAATCGAAAGTAAATATTTTATGCGTTTGCTGGTGGAGGATAAGCCGGGGGTTCTTGCGAGAATTGCGGATACACTCGGAAAGAATGACGTCAGCATTGCGCGGGTTATTCAGAAAAATAAAATTCAGGAATTGGCAGAACTGGTTGTGATTACAGATAAGGTATTGGAGCAGAATTTTGCGGACGCTCTTGTTCATATCCGAAAAATGGAGACAACCAGAGAGATTTCCACGGTAATTCGTGTTTATTAAAATTTTGTACTGTGATATCGAGTCAAACTTCAAAATAAGACGTTCATAAGCGGCTGCACATCATGTTGTGCAGCCGTTTTGCCGAGGAGGAAAAAGAATTGAAAAAGATTGAAATCAACAAAAAGAAAAAGCAGGATGCTTTGTTAAACACAGCATATCAGCTGTTTACAAAAAAAGGATTTCATAAAACGTCCATTTCTGATATTGCAAAGGAAGCAGGAGTTGCCAAAGGAACCTTTTATCTGTATTTTAAAGATAAGCTGGATCTTCGTTATAAACTGATTGCAAAAAAATCAGCGCAAATATTTAAGGAAGCTTATGCGCAGCTGCTTTGCCGCCATATTGAAGAGTTTGAGGAGCAGATGATTTTTCTGATCAATGAGGTGATTCAGTCTCTGGAGAAAGATCCTATGGTTTTGAAAATGATTACAAAACATTTGGGATGGGGAATGTTTAAGAATTCCCTGGTGGAACCGATTGACGACACACAAAGAAATATTCATGATGTTTATATGGATTTAATGAAGCAGTCGGAGTATGAGTATCGGGAACCGGAGATGATGATTTATTTGATTATTGAAATGACAGCAGGGTGCTGTTATAATTCCATCTTAATGGAACAACCGGTTCCAATGGGTGAGCTTCGGCCGTATTTGTATGATGCTGTTCGCCTGATTATTCAAAATCATCAAATAAAAAAATAGTTGACAAATGAAAAAGAAGCGCATATAATAATAAAAAAATATTTTAGCAGAGTAAAGTGATAAATCCTTTGAGCAAAAGTAAGTAGTTGATCAAACAGTCTTTCAGAGAGCAGTTGGCAGGTGTGAAATTGCAGATATGAGGTCAATGAATGGATTTGTGAGGAGCACAGAGAACTGTTTTATAACTTAGTAACTGTCGCCGTTATCCCACGTTACGGGAACGGAGTATAAAAGCTTTCAATAGCGGAGTACTTTAAGGAAGGAGAGAAGACTGTCTTTTGCAAGGCAGGATTTTCTTAAATATGGGTGGCACCACGGTCTATCGTCCCTAGAGATTGGGACGATGGGCCTTTTTTGTTTCCCGATCTTATAGGACTGCTGTGAGATGTACACGATTTGCAGAGGAAGAATTGAGCATATCCGTACGCAAACCAGACCGAGTCTTCGTTTCACGTACCAAAAGTGAGTCAGGCGATACAATGGATTTCAGAAAGTCAGGAGGCAGATATGTTGTATCCATCATTGCAGGAAGTAGAAAATTTATTAAAAGATTATCAGAGGGTGCCGGTATTCTATGAAGTACTGGCAGATGATATGACGCCAATCCGTATGTTTCAGGCGTTAAGGAGAGAAAAAACCCCTTGTTTTATTTTGGAGAGTGTAGAGAACAAGGATCAGCGGGGACGATATTCTTTTCTTGGTGTTTACCCAAAATCAGAAATTAAAATTTATGACAGCCGACTGGAGGTGGACGGCAGGAGCTATGAAGGAGCGGATCATATCGCTTATCTTCAGAAGCTGCTCCGGGAATGTAAAGCTCCGGTCATGGAGCATTATCCCAAGCTGACCGGAGGATTGATCGGATATTTTGGTTATGATATGGTCCGGCATGTGGAAAAGACGCTGACCAATGTGCCGGAAGATGATCTGCATATGCCGGACGCACACCTTTTTATGTATGATGAAATCATTGCCTATGATCATTTGACGGGGAAAGCAGTGATTATCCAAAATTGTCACAGGGGTGAAAATGTGAGAGAGCAATATCAGCAGATGGAGGAGCGGGCAGAATTGCTTCTCCATAAGATGGGACGGCAGGTATCACTGCAGAACGATCGTGTTGTCCCTGAAAAAATAAAGATTGTCTCCAATCAAACAAAAAAAGAATATGTGGAAGCTGTGAAAACAGCAAAGAACTATATTCGCAGCGGAGATATTTTCCAGGTGGTTCTCTCCCAAAGATTTGAAATAGAAACTTCAGCGGATCCTTTAAATGTCTATCGGTGCCTTAGAACCTCGAATCCATCGCCGTATTTATATTATTTTGATTTTGCAGATTACCAGGTGGTTGGAGCTTCTCCAGAAAAACTGGTAAGTGTGGATCAAAGGGTTGTATCCACCAAACCAATTGCCGGAACGGTGGTCAGAGGGAAAACCAAGGAAGAGGATGATATGCTGGTCAGTCAGTTGATTCATGATCCCAAGGAGAGGGCTGAGCATACGATGCTTGTGGATCTCGGAAGAAATGACGTGGGAAAGGTCAGTCAGTTTGGGACGGTTGAGGTAAAAAATTTTATGACCGTTGAAAAATATTCTAAGGTTACGCATCTGGTCAGCGATGTTTATGGAATCTTAAGAGAGGATAAAACGGTGTTGGACGCACTTTTGAGTGTTTTGCCGGCAGGAACTTTATCTGGAGCGCCAAAGGTCAGAGCCATGGAAATTATTGACCAACTGGAAACGAAAAAGAGGGGAGTATACGGAGGAACAGTTGGATATCTTGGATTTGACGGCCGAATTGATACTTGTATTGCCATTCGCACAGTGGTGTTTCAAGAGGGAAGAGGATATATTCAGGCAGGAGCCGGAATTGTAGCAGATTCGATTCCGGAAAAAGAATATGAGGAAACCAAAAATAAAGCATTGGCAGTGATTGAGGCAGTGAAGGAGGCGGCGACATTATGATTTTATTAATTGACAATTATGATTCTTTTACTTTTAATATCTATCAGTATGCAGGAGAAATCGATCCCGACATTCAGGTGGTAAGAAATGATGAGATTACAGCAGAAGAAATTGAGAAAATGGAAAACTTAAAGGCGTTGATTCTCTCCCCGGGCCCCGGATATCCGAAAGATGCCGGGGTTACGGAAGAGATCATCCGTATTTTTGGAAAAAAAGTTCCGATTCTTGGAATTTGTCTGGGACATCAGGCAATCGGGGAGGTCTATGGAGGGTCTGTCGTTCCTGCCGGGGAGCTGATGCATGGGAAGATGAGCGAAATTCAAATTGATAATAACAACCCTTTGTTTGAGGGGCTGGATTCTAAAATTTATGCTGCAAGATATCACTCCCTGATTTTAGACAGGAAATCACTTCCGCAAAATTTGAAAATCATCGGTGAGGACCCAGCAGGGCAGGTAATGGCAGTTTGTCATAAAAGATATCCGGTTTATGGAATTCAATTTCATCCGGAATCGGTATTAACGGAAATGGGAAAAAAGATGATACAAAATTTTGTGGAAAAGATTGCAAAAATCGGTGATAAAAAAGAGAAGAAGGAGAAGATTGCAGTGATGAATCAGGAGACCTTAAAACCTTATTTGGCGAAGATTGTAGACGGTAAGCACTTGACGGCGGAGGAATCTTATAAAGCAATGGACTGCATCATGTCAGGAAATGCGACAGAGGCACAAATTGGAAGTTTTCTGACCGGATTGCGGATGAAAAAAGAAACTCCGGAGGAAATCACTGGATTTGCAAAAGTAATGCGGGCAAAGGCGGCGGTTGTTCCAGAGGAGACGGAGGCAGTTGATATTGTGGGAACCGGCGGTGATCTGGCAAATAGTTTTAATATTTCCACAACTTCTTCTTTCGTCATTGCGGCAGCAGGAGCAAAAGTAGCAAAGCACGGAAATCGAAGCGTTTCGTCTAAAAGCGGTGCGGCAGATGTCTTAGAAGCTTTGGGGGCTAAAATTGGTCTGTCTCCCGAAAAAAATAAAGCTTGTTTGGAAAAGATCGGTGCGGCATTTTTATTTGCACAGACGCATCATGAGTCTATGAAATATGCGGGACCTGTCAGAGCACAGTTAGGTGTTCGGTCTGTTTTTAATGTTCTCGGACCTCTGGCAAATCCGGCAATGACCAACTATATTGTGTTGGGAGTCTACGAAAAAGAATTACTGCATCCTATGGCAGATGTAATGAGAAATTTAGGAGTCAAACGGGCATTGATTGTATATGGAGACGATTGTCTGGATGAAATTTCCATTTCTTCTTCCACCAGTGTTTGTGAAATTCAGGGAAAGAGTCTTCGGGAATATACCATACATCCTGAAGAATTAGGACTAAGATTGTATCCAAAAGAAGAAATCGCAGGAGGAACTGCCGATGAAAATGCTGTGATCGCAAGAGAGGTGCTCTCTGGAAGAGAACAGGGAGCGAAAAGAGATATTGTGTTATTAAATGCAGCTGCGGCGCTTTACACGATTGGAAAGGCAGGAACATTAAAAGAAGGGATTGATCTTGCGAGAAAAGTCATTGATTCCGGTCAGGCGCTTCAAAAGCTGGACGAATTTATTTTATATACAAATGCATGTTAGAGGTGAAGTATGATTTTAGATGATATCATGGAAAAAAGGAAAGAACAGCTCCAAAGGGAAAAGTCAAAGGTTTCCCTGGAAGAAATAAAGGAGATGGCAAAGAGGGCCGGTCATCGGACCATGGGATTTAAGGAAGCGCTGAAAAGAGAAGGTTTGTCGGTGATTGCAGAGGTAAAAAAAGCGTCTCCGTCCAAAGGAATGATTGCTGAGGATTTTCGACCGGTGGAAACAGCTGTGAGTTATGAAAAATATGGAGCTGCGGCAATTTCCTGTCTGACAGAGGAATTTTATTTTAAAGGCGGAAGTAAATATTTTGCAGATATTCGAGAAAGAGTTCAGATTCCTATGCTTCGGAAGGATTTTATATTTGATGAATATCAAATTTACGAAGCAAAGGTCCTTGGAGCAGATGCGATTTTGTTGATTGCAGCGATTTTAGATCAGAATCAGCTGCGCAAGTTTTATGATTTGGCCGTCAGTCTGGAGATGGACTGTCTAGTAGAAGTACACAATGAAGAGGAATTAAACAAAGCGGTGGCATGTAAATGTGAGATTTTGGGAATAAACCATCGGGATTTAAAGACCTTTAAAATTGATTTAGGAATCACATCCAGACTGGCGGCAAAAATTCCTTATGAGGCAGTTTTGGTTTCGGAAAGCGGAATGAAACAGCCTGCGGATGCACTCCGGGTAAGAAATGAGGGAGCAGATGCAGTTTTGATCGGTGAGATGCTGATGTGCTCCAAAAACTTAAAAGAAACAATGGAAGAACTGCAGGAAGATTTATGAAAGTAAAAATGTGTGGGCTGCGGCGCCTGAAAGATATCCAATATGCCAATCAGGTGAAACCGGATTATGTGGGATTTGTGTTTGCAGAAAGCTTCAGAAAAATAGAGATGGAGCAGGCAACACAGCTGCGCAGACAATTAAGTCCCGATATTCAGGCAGTAGGGGTATTTGTCAATGAAACTCCAGAGAGGATTGCTGAAATTGTTGATACTGTGTCTTTGGATGCAGTCCAGCTGCATGGGGATGAGGAGCTGGAAGATATTTTAAAACTGCGGAAACAAATGAAACAAAAGATTTGGAAAGCCGTTAGAGTTAAAAGCATACAGGATATTGCCAAGGCTGAAAAATTCCCGGTGGATATGCTGCTGCTGGATAGTTTTCGTAAGGATGCCTACGGGGGAACAGGAAAAGTGCTGAATCTTTCTTTGATTAAGAGACAAAAAATAAAGTTGCCATATTTTCTTGCCGGAGGATTAAATCCAGATAATCTGGAAGGAATTTTACAAGAACTTCTTCCAGATGGAATTGACCTATCCAGCGGAATCGAAACAGGCGGAAAGAAGGATTTGAATAAAATGAAAAAAATTATAGAGATATGCAGGAGGAGCTTATGAAGGAGATTGGAAGATTTGGAGAATACGGCGGTCAGTATGTGCCGGAGATTGTCATGAATGCAGTCAATGAGCTGAAGGAAGCTTATGAAAAATATCGGGAGGAACCGGAATTTTTGGCAGAGCTGCATCGTTACTACCGAGAGTATGCCAATCGTCCATCGCTGCTATATTATGCCCAAAAAATGACAGAAGATTTGGGAGGTGCAAAAGTATATTTAAAAAGAGAAGATTTAAATCATACAGGCGCTCATAAAATAAATAATGTATTGGGACAGATTCTTCTGGCGAAAAGAATGGGAAAAAAGAGGATTATCGCGGAGACTGGTGCGGGGCAGCATGGAGTGGCGACAGCGACAGCAGCAGCTTTGTTTGATATGGAATGTGTGATTTATATGGGTGCGGAGGATGTAGAAAGACAGAGCTTAAATGCCTATCGCATGGAACTTTTAGGAGCGCAGGTATGTCCGGTGGAAAGCGGAACAAGAACGCTGAAGGACGCCATTAATGAGGCGATGCGTGACTGGGCTACCAATATTGAGACAACATTTTACTGTATCGGTTCTGTTATGGGACCCCATCCTTATCCAACGATGGTACGGGACTTTCAGAAGATTATCGGGGAAGAAACCCGCCTGCAAATGGAATCAGCGGAAGGGAAACTTCCTGACGCAGTCATTGCCTGTGTGGGAGGAGGCTCCAATGCCATAGGGGCTTTTTATGAATTTATAAAAGAAAAAGACGTTCGTCTGATAGGGGCAGAAGCGGCGGGAAGAGGCGTTCACACCAAGGATCATGCTGCGACGATAACGAAAGGGAGCAAAGGAATTTTTCATGGGATGAAAAGTTTATTTTTACAAAATGAGGAGGGGCAGATTGATCCGGTATATTCCATTTCGGCGGGATTGGATTATCCGGGAATCGGTCCGGAACATGCCTATCTTCATGAAATCGGAAGGGCAGAGTATGTAGATATAACGGATGAGCAGGCTGTGGCAGCTTTTGAATATTTATCAAAAACTGAGGGAATTATTCCGGCGATCGAATCATCTCATGCCGTGGCAGCGGCGATGGAGCTGGTGCCCAAAATGAGCAGAGAACAAAGCGTTGTGATCTGTCTTTCCGGAAGAGGAGACAAAGACGTATACCAAATTGCAAGATATAAAGGAGTGCAGCTGAATGAGAATTGAGGAAGCTTTTCAAAATAGAAAAGATAAGGGAGAGAAAGCCCTGATTACATATATTGTATCTGGAGATTACGGATATGAGACAACCAAGGAAAATATTCGGGCAATGGTTCGGGCAGGAGCAGATATCATTGAGATCGGAGTACCTTTTTCAGATCCCATCGCAGAAGGGGTTGTGATTCAGGAGGCCAGTCAGCACTCTCTCAGCGGAGGGACCACTTTAAGAGGAATTTTTCAGATGGTAAGTCAATTGAGAGAAGAGATGAGAGAGGTTCCTTTTGTGATGATGTTATATTTAAATACCATTTATCGTTTCGGGACAGAGAAATTTTTTAAATTATGTCATCAATGTGGAATCGAGGGCGTGATTGTACCGGATTTGCCGCTGGAGGAAAAGGATGAAATTGAGGGAGAAGCCGCTGCGCACCAGGTGGAGCATATCAGTTTGGTAACGCCCGCATCCAGAGACCGTATTCAGAGGATTGCCGCTGAGGCACAGGGGTTTTTGTACTGTGTCTCTTCGATCGGAGTGACAGGAATCAGAAAGGAATTTTCCACAGATTTTGATTCGTTTTTCGAGGCAGTCAGAGAGAATGCAAAGATTCCATGTGCTGTGGGATTTGGGATTTCGGAACCGGAACAGGCGAGAAAAATGAGCCGGTATTGTGACGGCGTTATTGTTGGAAGCGCCATTGTAAAACTGATTCGTGAATATGGAGAAAAAAGTCCTCAAAAAGTCTATGAATTTACCAAGAGTTTAAGAGATGCTATGGATTCATAAACAGAGAAAAGCTGTAACTTTTGGTTGGAATCTTGTATTTTTTTGTGTTTTTCTGTAAAATAGAACGAAGAAAAGGAGCGATATCATGTTATCAAAACAAGTATTAGAATTGTCAAAGCAACATTCTGTTATCCGTGATATTTTTGAGTTTGGAATGGAACGCGCCAGACAAATCGGTTCCGAGAATGTGTTTGATTTTAGTATTGGAAATCCAAGTGTACCTGCACCGGCACAGGTGGATGAAAAAGCAATGGAAATGTTAAAAAACCAAGATCCGGTGGATATCCACGGATATACAAGCAATGCCGGAATTTTAGAGGTGCGGGAAAAGATTGCAGAATCTTTAAACCGCCGCTTTCAAACAAATTATACATCTGCCAATATTTTTATGACCATTGGAGCTGCCGCTGCGCTGGGGATTTGTTTTAAAAGTCTTGTGGACGGTCCGGAGGATGAAATTATTACATTTGCGCCGTATTTTCCAGAGTATCAAGTTTATGCCAAGGGTGCGGGCTGTAAGCTGCGGGTTATGAAACCGGATACTACAACTTTTCAGATTCATTTTGAGGAGCTGGAAAAAGCTTTGAATCCCCATACAAAAGCAGTCTTGATAAATTCTCCGAACAATCCGTCCGGAGTCGTTTATTCGGAAGAAACCATCCAGAGACTGGCGGAGCTTTTGGAAAAAAAGCAAAAAGAATTCGGACATAGTATTTATATTATCACAGACGAACCGTATCGTGAGATTGTTTACGATGGATTTGAAGTTCCGTTTGTGCCAAATTATTATAAAAATACTCTGGTGGGATATTCCTTTAGTAAATCTTTGTCACTGCCGGGAGAACGAATCGGGTATCTTGTAGCGCCGACAGAGGCAGAAGATTTTGAGGATCTCCTTGCCGCATTTACTGCGTCAGGGCGATTGCTGTCTTATGTCAGTGTACCGACGCTTTACCAAAAGGTTGTAGGTGAATGTGTAGATTTAACATCGGATATTTCAATTTATCAGAGAAATAAAGATATTTTTTATCATGCACTTATTGATATGGGATATGAATGTGTGGAACCGGGAGGAGCTTTTTATCTGTTTCCAAAAGCTTTAGAGCCGGATGCGGTAGCCTTTTGTGAGAGAGCAAAGAAATACGATTTGCTGCTTGTGCCGGGCGATAGTTTTGGTTGTCCGGGATATGTCAGAATTTCTTACTGTGTTCCTACCGAGAAGATTGAAAAAGCATTGCCGTTATTTCAGAAATTAAGAGATGAATACCGCTAGATGGGGGAAGATATGAGTACTTGGAGAGATAAAAAACGAAGTGTAGAACCTTATATACCAGGAGAGCAGCCGAAGGAAAAAGGAATCATAAAATTAAATACCAATGAAAATCCATATCCGCCGTCCGCCAAAATAAAGGCTGCAATGGAGAAAATTCAGAACCTGCGAAAGTATCCGGACCCTGCGGCCTCCGACCTGGTAGAAGCTTTGGCACGCTATCACGGGTTTTCCGAGGAGGAAGTGTTTGTAGGGGTCGGTTCTGACGATGTGTTGGCGGTTGCTTTTATGACATTCTTTTGCGGAAAGAAACCCATTGTATTTCCAGATATTACGTACTCGTTTTATCCGGTTTGGGCAAATCTGTTCGGAATTCCCTATGAGACAAAATCTTTGAATGAAGAATTTCAGATTGTGCCGGAAGATTATTACGAAGAAAATGGCGGTGTGATTTTCCCGAATCCCAATGCGCCCACAGGAGCTCTGCTTTCGTTGGATGCTGTCAGGGACATGATTGAACACAATCGGGATGTTGCGGTAATTATTGATGAAGCTTATATTGATTTTGGAGGAGATACAGCAAAAGAATTGACAAGAGAATATGATAATGTACTGGTGGTGCAGACCTTCTCCAAATCCAGATCGTTGGCAGGATTGCGGATTGGCTATGCCATAGGAAATAAAGAAATGATTGAGGCAATGAATGATGTGAAATATTCTTACAATTCTTATACAATGAACGAACCTTCCATTGTTCTGGGAAAAGCAGTGTTAGAAGATGAGGCATATTTCCAGAAAACTCGAAAAGAAATTATGGAAACAAGGGAATGGTTTAAGCAGGAGATGGAAAAGCTTGGATTTACGTTTGTAGATTCTATGGCAAATTTCCTTTTTGCGGCGCATAAAAGCATACCTGCCAAAGATATTTTTCAAGCGGCAAAAGAAGAAAAGATTTATGTGCGCTATTTTCCGCAGCCCAAGATTGATAATTATTTGCGGATTACCATTGGAACCAGAGCGGAAATGGAAACGATGCTTGCGTTTTTAAGGAAATTGATTTTATAAAACTGAAATCCGGAGACAGAAGCTTATATGTCAAGGGGAGATGAATCTTAAAATGTATGAAGAGATTTAAGATTTGTCTCTTTTTGTATTGCCAAACAGTTAAAAATAGCATAAAATATAATTGTAAAAAATTTACAAATGAAAGCTGTGAGGGGAGAAGAGAAGAAGGTATGGCATGTGTTTTCATGACAAAATAATCCAAAGATGCCAAGAGACGTCGGGTGGAGCTTTTCAGGAAGGAGAACAGCATGTTAAATGAGAAAGAATTTTACAATTATGTAGAGCGCAATATTTTAGATTATATGGAGGGAGAAGAGTATCGGGAAGTTCGTGTCCAGAGAGTGAAAAAAAACAATCAGGTATCTATGATGGGATTATCCATCGGAAAGCCCTGTGAACATTTGCTGCCGATTTTGTATTTGGAGCCGTTTTACCGGAATTATCTTGCAGGGTGGGAGCTGTCAGAGATTTTGCTGGAAATCGGGCGGGTTTATGAAAAACAGCGGCTTGGTTTTACCTTAGAGGAGGATAGGATTCAGAATTATCAATTTATAAAAGAAAAGGTATTTTTTCGACTGGTGAATTATGAAAAGAATAAGGATCAGCTGACCGAATGTCCTTTTGAGAAGTTTCATGATTTGGCGATTACCTACCGATGGGCCGCTTATCGGAATAAAGATGGAATGGCAAGTGCGATCATAAGGAATAAAGATCTTGCAATATGGGGAATTTCCGGTGAACAGGTGCAGCAGGATGCCAGAGAGAATACAAGAAAAATTTTTCCTCCGGTGATTCGTAAGATCGAATCTGTGATTCCGGTAAAGGTGGAAGAATATCATGTTCCGATTTTTGTGTTATCCAACGGTGATTATATGAACGGAGCTTCGGCAATACTGTATCAGGAAGTTTTGAGGGAATTTGCAGAACGAATGAATAGTAATCTTTACATTCTTCCAAGCAGCATTCATGAGGTGATTCTTTTGTTGGAAGAGGATGCGTCAGATGTGGAGGAATTATCTTATATGGTTAGAGAGACGAATCGTACGGTGGTTGATCAGGAGGAAATTCTGTCAGATCATGTGTATTATTACGACCGCGGGAAGGATGAGATAAGAATTGCCAAGTAGGCAAATGTAACGTATAATAAGAACTTAGAAAAGAAAGAGGATGTGAAAACGGAGCTGTGAACGTGAATTGCATCAAGGAGTGAAAGAATTATGAAGCGTTGGGAAATCTATCTTGATATTATTATGGAACTGTTGGTGATTCTTGCCGGCGCAGTTTTTTTAGTTTATTTAGTACCAAAATGTCTGGGATTTTTATGGCCGTTTGTGGTTGGGTGGATTATCTCGATGATTGCCCATCCGGTGATCGAGTACCTGGAGAAGAAAGTTCGGCTTCCGAAGAAGTTTGGTTCGGCGATTTTGATTGCAGTTGTATTAACTGCGATTCTTGCAGTTCTTTATTTTGTCAGCCGCGCTTTAATTTTACAGATTATTAATTTTGTGCAGGGGTTTCCGGATCTTCAAACGGAGATTCAAAGTCAATTTATATTTTTTCAGCAGAAAGTAGAGCATTTTCTTAAAATTCTTCCGCCGGCGGTGGGCGCACAGTTTGAGCGGCTGTCAGATTCTGTGGGGGAAATCGCAAAGAACGCAGCGGCCTCCATTGGGGACTATGGAGTATCTCATGCAGGAAGTGTGGCACAAAGTGTGACAAGCGGTTTCATCGGCGTAATTGTCATGCTGTTTTCTGCCTATATGTTTTCTTTAGAACGGGAAAAAATTGTTGCATGGTATCGAAAATTTGTTCCTGATATGGTAAAGCATAAGGTGGATGTTTTTACTCATAATACTCTGGGTGTTTTGGGCAGCTACTGTCTTGCACAGATTAAGATTATGATGATTTTAATGGTCATTTTATGGATTGGATTTTTCGTAGCGGGTATCAAATATTCCTTTATTTTTGCACTGTTGGTTGGAATTGTGGATGTTTTTCCGATTTTGGGAACCGGAACCGTCTTAATCCCCTGGGCGCTTTTTAAAGTCATTACAGGAGATGTAAAAACTGCGGTAATTCTTTTGATCATTTACGCAGTTTGTTTGATATTAAAACAGGTTCTGCAGCCGAAAATGATGGGAGACAGTATGGGGATATCGGCGTTAACGACTATTTTTTTGATCTATGTGGGATTAAAGCTTGGTGGAATTGGCGGAATGCTGCTTGCCTTGGTAGTTGGAATGTTTATTATTAATTTATATCGATTGGGAGTGTTTGATCGAAAAATTGCATTTTTTAAACGGCGGATTGAGATGCTTACGATCAACAGCGAAGAAGAAGAAAAGGAGAAGTCATAAATGAGTTTTGCAGATCAGATTTTTATTGATATGTGCAGAGATATTTTAGAACATGGAACAAGTACAGAGGGAGAAAAGGTAAGACCCCATTGGCCTGACGGACAATCTGCCTATACGATCAAACAATTTGGGGTGGTAAACCGATATGATTTGTCCAAAGAATTTCCGGCTTTAACCTTGCGAAAAACTTATATTAAGTCCGCGATTGACGAGATTTTGTGGATTTGGCAGAAAAAATCCAATAATGTCAAAGATTTAAAGAGCCATATCTGGGATGAGTGGGCGAATGACGATGGTTCCATTGGAAAAGCATATGGGTATCAGATGGGGATTCAGCATCAGTATAAAGAAGGGATGATGGATCAGGTAGATCGTGTTCTATATGATTTAAAACATCATCCATACAGCAGAAGAATTATGACCAATTTATATGTGCATCAGGATCTTCATGAGATGAATCTTTATCCCTGTGCATACAGCGTAACGTTTAATGTGACGAAGAAGGAAGGACATGAGAAGCTGACGTTGAATGCGGTTTTAAATCAAAGGTCTCAGGACGTTCTTGCAGCGAACAACTGGAATGTGGTTCAGTATGCTGCTCTGATATATATGTTTGCACAGGTATGTGATATGGAGCCGGGTGAACTGGTCCATGTTATTGCAGACGCTCATATTTATGATCGTCATGTGCCGATTATCCGCAAATTAATACAAAGAGGAACCTATCTGGCGCCAAAAGTTACAATCAACCCGGATGTAAAGGATTTTTATGAGTTTACAACCGATGACTTTACGATCGAACATTATAAGACCGGAGAGCAAATCAAAAATATACCAATTGCAATATAGGAGGAGATTATGAATTTGATTGTAAATGCAGATAAAAACTGGGCGATTGGAAAGAATAATGAACTTTTAGTCCATATTCCCAATGATATGAAAATGTTTCGTCAGATGACCACCGGAAAGGTCGTTGTTATGGGAAGAAAAACGCTAGAAAGTTTTCCAAATGGGATGCCGCTTCCAAAACGTACGAATATTGTGCTGACCCATGATAAAAATTATGATGCAAAGGGTGCAATCGTAGTAGGAACAAAGGAAGAGCTTCTGGAGGAATTAAAGGAATATCCCAAGGAAGATATTTTCATTATCGGAGGAGAGAGCATTTATCGAATGATGCTTCCTTATTGTGATACGGCGTATGTAACCAGGACAGATTTTGCTTATGATGCAGATACCTATTTTCCTAATTTGGATGAGATGCCGGAGTGGAAATTGATTAGGGAGAGTGAAGAAGAGACCTATTTTGATATTGAATATCAATTTTTTGTATATGAAAAGAAATAAAGCATTGACATTAAAAAAAAAAAGTTTCATAATATTATGCAAAATAAAATACAAATCACAGGAAGGAAGAGATGAGGATGTTAGATATCAAAGTTAATAAAACAAAGACACCGAAGGCAAAGCCTGCAAAAGATGATCCGTTATTATTTGGAACGATCTTTACAGATCATATGTTTATGATGGATTATGCGGAAGGTAAGGGATGGCATGACGCCAGAATTGTTCCTTACGGAGATATTGCACTGCCTCCTGCTGCGACAATTTTTCACTATGGACAAGGTGTTTTCGAAGGGTTGAAAGCGTACAATGGGGCGAATGGACAGGTTCAGCTTTTTCGACCGGATATGAATGCAAAACGGTCCAACCGATCCTCTGACCGCTTGTGTATTCCGGAAATTCCTGAAGAAGATTATGTACAGGCAATCAAAGAACTGGTAAAACTGGATAAAGACTGGATTCCAAGTGAGCCGAACCATTCGTTATATATTCGTCCGTTTATTATCGGTACAGACCCATTTTTAGGATTGCGAACATCCGCTTATTATAAATTTATCGTGATTCTTTCACCGGTTGGACCGTATTATCCGGAAGGATTGGACCCGGTTGGAATTTGGATTGAGGATGATTATGTCAGAGCAGTCCGCGGAGGCATTGGCGAAGCAAAAACCGGAGGAAATTATGCGGCCAGCATTCTTTCTCAAGTAAAAGCTCATGATGAAGGATATTCTCAGGTATTATGGCTGGATGGCGTGCATAGAAAGTACATAGAAGAAGTAGGGGCAATGAACATTTTCTTTAAGATTGACGGAAAAGTAGTGACTCCAATGCTCAATGGAAGTATTCTTCCGGGAATTACAAGAGATTCTGTAATTCATCTCTGCAAGGAATGGGGATTGGAAGTCGAGGAGCGCCGAATTGCCATTGATGAAATTAAAGAAGCATGGGAAAAAGGAATTCTGGAAGAAGTTTGGGGAACTGGTACCGCCGCAGTCATTTCACCAGTGGGAAAATTCCGTATGGGTGATGAAGTTATGCAGGTAAAAGACGGCGGAATCGGGGAAATCAGTCAGAAATTATATGACACAGTCACAGGAATTCAGCTTGGAAAAATCGAAGACAAACATGGATGGGTTGTTCCTGTAGAATAAAAATAAGAAAAACCGGTGTACAAAAGCAAAATTGTGTGCCGGTTTTTTAACAGGGTGAGGGTATTTGGTTTTGGGCAGCGAAGGGTTGTTTTCTGTTTTTGGTAAGGAAAGAGGAATGAAAAAATTGTGGAGCTTTTTTGGAATTTTCATTGTGTTAACTGTGATGGGAGGAAATGTCGGAGGCGGAGATACTGCAGAAGCAGCTGCAATTGAGACTTATCGAAAAGGATTTTCTTATGAAACAATATCTTCGTCAGTGAAAAAACAGATCACCGGGAAATCTTATCGGAAAAATCGCCATATAAAACTAAAGGATTTGCGTTATGTGAAAGTTCTTCATTATGGATTCGACGGAAAAGTAAAAAAGGGGGAATTGATTGTTCATAAGAAGATTGCCAAGAAGACTGTGCAAATTTTTTACGAGCTTTATCAGGCAAAATATCCAATTCAGAAAATGAAATTGATTGATCATTATCATGCCAATGATAGTCGGTCGATGAGAGCAAATAATTCATCTGCTTTTAATTACCGCAAGATCAGCGGTTCTTCAAAATTATCCAATCATGCTTATGGATTTGCGATTGATGTGAATCCAAGAATTAATCCATGGGTAAAAGGAAAGAGCGTTTCTCCATCAAACGGAACGGTATATCGTCAAAGAAAGACGAAGAAGTGCAGGGGGAAATATCGAAACTATATGATTCATAAAAATGACAAAATTTATAAAATTTTTAAGAAATACGGATTCTCATGGGGCGGAGACTGGAAATCATCGAAAGATTACCAGCATTTTGAATGGAAGCATGGTCGATAGACAGAGGCTTTGGCAACGAAAAAACTCTCCGGAAAATCAGAGAGTTTTTATTTTGGAATTTAATTAAGTTCAGCAATGCGACTGACTGCAACATAAATTTCACTGATTTTATACCAGGTTGGGTAGTCAACGACGCCAGTCTGAGGAAGACCGAATATATTTTGAAATTTGCGTACGGAATTCTGGGTCTGCTGTCCGTAAACACCATCGGCTGCAATGGTGGGAATGGATGGATAATCTTTGGCAATGCGGTTTAATTGTTCCTGCATCTGGCGTACCTTTGCTCCGCTGGAACCGATGGTGAGATCATTTCCGGGCCAAGAGCTTGGAATTCCGGCAATTTGTTCGGCGGTATTGATGTACATGTTTTCTCCATAATAGTAGCGGAGGATCTCAATGGGAGTATATCCCTGATCACCCAGATATTTTGATCCCCATTGGGTCATCCTTATTGCAAGAACCTATGTAGTACACTGAAACCAGCTGACAATGGAAGCTTATAACAGATGGTAATAGATGTCAATAGTCTGTGTTTCTTTATTAAAAACGATTTTATTGACAATAGAGCGAATGGCAGCAGCTTTTTCTTCTTTTGATGTGGAATCACTGACAAGCACATCGTAAACTCCATGAATCTCTTTCGGGAGATTCCGCTCTTTTGGGATATTGGATGGAAGCTCTTTGATCTTTTGCTCTAATTGCTCCCGTTCTTTTTGTAAGATCTCTTTGTTTTCTTTATATTCCTCTAACGTATCAATTCCGTTTCGATAAGCCGCCTTGATACGTTTTTCTTTTTCCTGTATTTTTAGCAGCTGTTCTGTGATCTGTTCTTTTTGAGGATCTAAGGACGGTTGTTCTAAGATTTCAAAAGGGACGGATTTTTTAGAAGCGTCCTCTTTTAATGTTTCTAAAATGATCGGGAGCAGCCTTTTTTCGGAAATGTGATGAGAAACGGCACATTTTCCTTTGGTGTATCCATAGCATTGAAAATTTGTGTAATATCTTCCGTAGCGCCGGTCTTTATGGATGGAGGTTGCCAGACTGCGACCGCAATTAGAACATTTGATTAAACCGGAAAGCCAATGCCGGTTTTTAGAGACCGGGCGGCTTCCTTTCGGATGATACTCTCTGCGAAATCGTTCGTTTGCTTTTTCCCACACTTCTTCCGGTATAATCGGTTCAAAATCCCCCTTTTTGACAATCCATTCACTTTCGTCTTTGATAACTCTGCCATTGGCGTCACTTCGGTTCCAACGGATATACCCTTTATAGATAGGGTTTTGTAAAATATACTGTACGGTACGTGCTTCAAAATCACCGTTATTTCGAGTTTTATAGCCTAGCTGATTAAGAAGACGGGCAATGTCAAAAAAGCCGTCTGTGGTGCGAATATAGCGGTTATAAATGAATCTGACAGTCTCGGCTTGCTCCTGATCTATGACAGGCGGGCATCCTTTTTGCACGACCTTATAACCAAGTGCAGGGGAAGCTTGAAAACCGCCGCGCAGGGCTTTCTCTGTCATTCCCCGCGTGACGTCTTCTGCAAGGCGGATAGAGTAAAATTCATCCATCCATTCAATGATTCGCTCAATCAGACCTCCGTAAATGTCGTTTGTGATGGGTTCTGTAATACTGATGACTTCAACACCACATTTATTGCGGAGCATGGATTTATAAACAATGGACTCTTCTTGGTTTCTGGCAAAGCGTGAAAATTTCCAGACAAGAATGACGTCAAATTTTTTTGCCTTGGCAAGTTCGATCATCTTCATAAAAGCAGGACGCTTTTCTGCCGTTCTCCCGGAAATGCCGGAATCCAAGAATATACAATCGTTTGTTAAGATTAGGTCATTGTTTTTTGCGTACTCTAACAATAACCTTTTTTGCGCATCGGGAGACAGCTCCTCCTGCATATGCGTGCTTACGAGACGCGAATATAAGCGGCAGCTGTTTTAAGTTCGCTTTTATTCATCTGCATCACCCCCTTGTTTTTTGAAAGACTCAAAACGGTTTTTGCCATTTCTGTGTAAACGAGCATGTTCTTGTTCTGTCATAAGCAGGAGATTTTCCAACCTATTATCATCGCGAACACCATTTATATGATGAACAATTTCGTTTTTGTGTAAATATCTACCTATTTTTTTCTCTATCAAGTATCTATGCTCGTAAACATATCCATTTATATTATGTGGATGATCAGGGTTATAGACCAATATATATCCCTCTGAATGTTTTCTTCCACCATTCCAAGACCGAGAGTTTTCCCCTGAATTAAATTTTGCGTTCGCTTCTTTATGTGTTAACGTAGTTATGCCAAACTCTGTCAAGTATTTTTTCACAGTTTTAGGAGAAATGTCTAACTCTCTGGAAATTTGGTTAATGCTCATAGATGGATATTTGTTTGAAAGAAAAACTCTAAATTCGTCTTCGGACAAGCCTTGCATTGATTCGCTCTTTCTAATTTTGTTAACGTTTCGTCTTTTTATTCCGTGAATATCCATATATTTTGCAACAGTAATTGGGCTCTTTACGTGGATGATTTCACATATTTCTTTGATGGTTTTCCCTTGAGCAATGTATAAATCCTCTAATATTACTTTTGAAATATTTTTTGGTTTATTGGACCTGATGCAATATCCACAAGTTTTTGTGTGCCCACTGTTTAGATCGCTAGTGGAAACGATTGTTTGGCGACCGCAATCACATGCACAAATCCACATAGATCTACCCCTGAGAGAATCAGATTTTTCTAGCACGGTCAGATGATTGAAATGCATTCCTATAAGGTCTTGTTTTTTATTCATAAACACCTCCTAAAATATTAAAAAAGGGTACAAAAAATACACCCTATCATTTCTTGTCATTTGAGCAGGATGTATGATATAATTCTAGTTGCGAGGTAGAACGATATCGATCATCCTTGGTTGATAAGTGTCTGAATTCCGTCCGGTTGCCGCCGGGCGGTTTTTCTTTTTACGTAAAAGACCCCGTATTGCTACGAGGTCTTCATATAATAAACTTATATCTTCTTTAATGCCCCTAGGGCGATATTTAGAAAAGGCAATCCTTCTCTGTCAGTCTATTATAATTCATATTATGCTCGTAGTCAATTTTGATATTCGTGATTTATGTAGTGTATGAACCTATATTAACCATTTTCCTGACGTCGGAAAAATGGTCAAAGACAGCAATTTCTTCTTCGAAATCCATGTTATGGTCCAACGCTAAACAGTTTCGGCATTGAAAACGCCTCCTTCTTGTGAAAATTCTATGAACAGATGGGCATTGTCACGGACCAATTTTTTGAAATATTCCATTTCCATTTCGGAATAGCCGTGAACTTCCCAAGTATAATCAGGAAGCCAGCACGTAGCATCACGAAATCCGCCGGAATTATCCGGAGTTTCGATATAAACTTTCACTCTTCCATCCGGTTTCATTTCGGAATGGGTAATTTCAGTTTCATCATTCAGTGTCATAAATGGATACATCATAATTTTCGTCTCTTTTCATAAAAATGTTAAATTGGTTAATTTATCATAAACTGCATATCCTATATAAGCAAGGAGGCAGATTATGAACGTGAAAATAAAATATCATATTTACGAGTTACGATGTCGAAGAAATCTGAGTATTCGGCAGTTGGAGCAGTTGTCCGGGGTTAGCAAAAGCACGATTAATAATATCGAAAATGGGCGTTATGATCCGTCGATCAAGACGTTATGTTTACTTGCCGGAGCCTTAAAAGTAAAACCGGAAAGACTCTATTCTTATCAATTTCTTTTATAGTGTCCAAGATACTGGACAAATTTCCAAAAAAGTTCCCTTTTTTCATCCTCTTATTGGTTTATTAAAGTAGAGAGGACCAACAAAAGAAAAAACTGGTGTTAAAACCATGGTTCTTAATACCGATGAAGAAAGGAGAGGACACCATGAAATACAAAAGAGCAATCTATGAATTAATTGAAAAAATACATAGTGAAAAAGCGTTGAAACGAATTTATAAATTCGTTCTATATGTATTTACACGGGAGGGAGAAGACTAATCGTCTTCTTCTTTTTTGTATTGCTGATATTCGTCGATTAATTTTTCTATGACTTTCCGTTCATCTGTGGATAAGGTGATTGCCATTTTAAGAATTGCCTTGTGCAGACGATCCTCACCAAACATGATCTGGTTAAATTGATCCATAAAGACGGAATCATCTGAAAGAAACATTTCCCCTTCTCCGGTAGTCAGCCATGCATAGTCAACATTAAATTCACGACAGATAGCTTTAGCATTTGCATCTGTTAATTTATTTTTTCCACTTTCAATTAGGCTAATTGCTGTTTTTCCAACTCCCAGAACCTTGCCAAACTTTTCCATTGTCAAATTTACTTTATCAGATTTTCGTATTAGTTTAACTCGTTCGCCAACAGTCATATATTCACCTCCTAGAAAAAGGGATAACATCGTTGAAACGAATTTACAAATTCATTCTATATGTATTTACACGGAAGGGAGAAGACTAATCGTCTTCTTCTTTTTTGTATTGCTGATATTCGTCGATTAATTTTTCTATGACTTTCAGTTCATCTGCCGATAAGTTGATAGCCATCTTAAGAATTGCCTTATGCAGACGATTCTCACCAAACATGATCTGGTCAACTTGATCCATAAAGACGGAATCATCTGAAAGAAACATTTCTCCTTCCCCAGTAGTCAGCCATATATAGTCAACATTAAATTCACGACAGATAGCTTTTAACATTTGCTCAGTTATATTTCTTTTTCCTTTTTCTAATAATGATATGCTTCCCCCAGTTACTCCAACCTTTTCCCCAAAAGAATCTTGAGAAAGATTTAATTGTTTACGTAATTCTTTTAAACGATTATTCACGTACTACCTCCTTTCAAATATAACATAACATAAAAAATCGACAGAGTAAAGAAGAAACACGAAAAAATATTGACAAAAATTACTTAGTAAGGTATGATGTTTACAGAGTAATGAAAGGAGAAGAAACAATGAGCAAGAAAAAGAAGCGCAAAAAAAATTGCAAGAAGCAACTCCCGACAGAGTACATACTTCTTGCAACCGCAATCTTACAACTCATTGAGATCGTGATGGAAATCATCAAGACGCTCATTGAGTAAGGGGAAGGGGCAAAAGCCCCGACCTCTAATAGAATAACTTTTTCAAAGCTGATTGTCAATATAAAAAGAAAGAAGAAGGAGGAGAACAATGGAAGTATTGTACTGGATGCTGAAAGGTGTGGAAGCAATATTTTATCTGGTAGTCATTATTTACATTTTAGGGAGGAGAAAAAATGAATACAGAAAAAGAAAAGATTGATTTAGTTTTACGAATTGCACAAAAGTTTGTAAAAGCCGATGAAGCAACAAAGCAGTTTATTGTCGGGTATTTAACAAGGGCAGAGGAAGAGTTAAAGAAAGACGGGCAGACAAAAAAAGAAACGCCGGTGGCGTAGGAGGAGAGCATGGAGGGACTGCAGGATCAGTCGAATTTTGGTAATAAAAAAGTTATAGGAATTCGGTGGGGTGACCTTCCCACATCTCCAACAAGGGCGACGGCTGCCCGTTCCGTCCTCAAATTCCTATAACTCATTAGTAAGCATATTCTTTACTTGGTTATATTATACATTCATAACTCCGAGATGTCAACTTTTTTGAGCGTACCCTTTTTGATAAAGTTTTCAACTCTTCGTTTATTTAATACATAAATGGTTCGCGCGTAATATTTGCCACCGGAGGAAACACGAACAGCAACTTTGACATATTCATCATCAACAATAAAGGATTTTACATACTCGATCGAGCCGTCTTTGGGGTTCAAACCGACGTAATCAGGATGAGCAAGAATATTGCGTATTTGGTTTTTATACTTGGCATAATCCGCTGGATGAGAGGTTTTCATGTGAGAGATGTTGGTGTTTCCCATATAGATAGTATTATCACCAGAGGATGAAATACCAAGCATGTTTTGAATTGTTTTTGAAACAGAACCAACGATCATCGACACCACCTCCTTATTTATTGACTTCCGGGTTGTCGGTTCTGTCTAGGAGGTAGTCAACGGAGCAGTCGAGGTAGTCGGCGATGGCTTCAAGCTTATCCGCTGCGGGAGCTTGTGATTTCTTAGTCAAATCATACATAAAGTTCCGATTAATTTTGCAATGTTCCAAAAGACTTTTGACAGTGATCTTTTTTGCCTTACATAATAATTTAATTTTGTTGGCTAACTGTACATTATTCACAAATACAACCCTCCGTTTTTGTACAAAATGCTAAAAATACAGTAATTACTGTAATATTATTGAAATACAGCAAAAACTGTATTATAATATAACCAAGTTAAGTGATTAACTTAACTATAACAAACAAGGAGGTTAAAAGCAATGAGCAAGAAAAAGAAGCACAAAAAAAGTGATGAGAACTTCACCCTCAAACTGATAGTTCTCATCACCGCAGTCCTCAACTTGTTAGACAAGCTGTTAGACATTATCCAGAATATTCTGGACTAAACAAAAAGGGGAGGGAAACCTCCCCGAGAAAAGGATAACTTTTTCAAAACTCATTGTCAATATAAATATATCAAAGAAAGGAAGAACATTATGGATATGATTTACTGGACATTCAAAGGAATTGAAGTGATTTTTTATCTGGCTGTTATTGTTTACATTATCGGGAGGTGGAAGAAATGAATGTAGGGGAAAATATACGTCGTATTAGAGAGGAAAAAGGACTGACACAAGCATACGTGGCGAAACAATCTGGGATTACGCAGGCAATGTTGTGTCAGATCGAGCGGGGAACAAAAAATCCGTCCCTTCAGGTAGGGAAAGAAATTGCAAATATCCTTGACTGTGGAATTGACAACCTTTTAGAGGAATGATTCTTTAGAGGGTACACCTGTACCTTATAAGTTAAAAAGAAACGCCGGTGGCGTAGGAGGAGAAAATATGTGGACATATATATCGTTGATAATTATAGCAGTGTTATTGCTGCAAGTAATTTTAAAAAACATTTCTATAAAAATCTTAGATATTTACTTGAAGAGAATAGGCAGGATTCCAACGGATGAAGAGTTAGAATCCTGTAGAGAAGAATTTGTACAAAGAACACTGAGAGGGTTAGGTCTATAACCCAAGGGATCAAAAAAGCAATGATGTAGGAGGAGCGCATGACAATAGAGGAAATAAAAGGATTAGAAAAGAAAATAGCAGAATTAATAGAAGAGAGTGTTAAAAAAAGGGATGCGGACGCGGTTGCAAAATTGACAAAAGCCCTTGCAAAATTAGTCAAAGCAAGGACTTTTTAAAGACTAGTGTTCTGATTCAATGAGACTTAAAGTCTGAAAAAAGAAATCAACGATATTTTTAGCAGATTCGTTGGATGTGGTACCTTTTGGAATAATACCGGTTTCCATAGCCTTTAATGTAATTTCTGTTGCAAGTTTGCATATTGCAGGATCTGGAAGTTGCATAAACTACCCCTCCTTTCTTTTAAACTCGGCTCTGGCAGGAGCCTGTAAAAAAGTATAGAAGAAGGGATCGGAAAAAGCAATGACATAGGAGGAGAGCATGGGATATATAAAAAAACATACAAAATGGGATTACTACACGGTGGGAAGACGTGGGGAGTCCATAGGAGCAGAAATGGCGGACGAAATGATAGAGGAAATTATATCAATTTTAAGAAAAAAAGATATTACAGTAAAAGTTGCCAAACAAATACTCCAAGATACAATTTTGGCTATTGATAATGAAGCAAAGTTGGATAAGATGCTTTAACAAAAACCAAGCGAAAGGAAGGGAAAAAATGAACGTATATGCATTTGATGAAAATAAGAACAGAGTGAACATCTTAGATCTGGTGTATCCGATCGGGTCTATCTATATATCAACGTCGGAAATAAATCCGGGGGGGGTATTAGGTGGAACATGGGAAGCGTGGGGAAGCGGAAGAGTGCCGCTTGGCGTTAATGCGTCGGATTCCGATTTTAATACAGCAGAAAAGACCGGGGGAAATAAAACGCACTTGCATAGCACAGGAAGCCACACACTGACAACCAATGAAATACCGAAGCATGACCATGAATATATAAGAAACCAGACGGACGAGGGAAATGTTATATCTGTCGGCGGAACCAGTAACCCAGTAGGAGCCGCGCTGAAAAATTTATATAAACAATCAGGCGTAGAAGGGACAGGGCAGACAGGCGGAGGAGCTGCACATAACCACGGAAACACCGGAGGAGCCAGTAGTTTACCGCCCTATATTACATGTTATATGTGGAAAAGGACCGCATAGAAAAGAAAAGCTATGGCAAAACGGCAGCCAAAGAAAGGAAGGACAAATGAGAAAAAGAGTCATGAAAACATTAATAAGAATCGGAATGAAAGCAAATCTTCTGGGATTTAAATATATTCAGGAGGCGATAGAGTTGATCTTTGAAGACGAGGAGTATTTATTCCAAACCACTGCTCTGTATGAGGCACTGGGGAAAAGAAATAAGACCAGCTACGCCTGCGCTGAAAGGAATATAAGATCCGCATTTAATTCAGTATGTTACAAAAAAGAGTTTCAGGAGTTTTTTGAACAAACCGATGACTATACAAATGGAAACCTGCTGGCAATTCTATATTGGAAATTAAAGGAGGTTCGCGATGAATAGACAGATGGAAATATTGTATACCGATTGGGAAGAGAATCGTCAAATTACAGGAGAAGAAAGATTTCAAGACAGAGTCATTACAGATCAACTGGAGCAAGAGGATATGAAAGAAGCATTTAGTCAATATGTAGTAAAAAATATGGAGGCTGCCTTTGTGGGAGGCTTTCAGGCGGCAATGAATTTAATGTTGAACATAAGGTAAATTCCTCGGAAAGATGTACAACCGTTGATACATAGAATAAAAGAAAAAAGGAAGCAGGTGGAAGAATGAAAGAATATAAGGTTCGTCGTTTTGTAGATGGCAAGGAAGTAAAAGAACTAACCAGAGAGCAGAAAAAGCAGTCTGTTTTAAATGTGATTAAAGCTCTTGGTGGAAAAACAAAGGAAAAAGCCCTGTAATGGGCAGAAAGGACAAGCATAGGAATGAGAGATAGAATCATAACCGCTGGAATCGGAGTATTTATGGCATTTGGTTCCGTGGGAGCAATAGAAAGAGGAACAATGAATTTTGGACAAGCAGCTGTGATGGTGCTGATCGGCGTGACATTGATCTGGATTGGAGCAAGGAGTTAAAAAACGTAATGCAGGAGCGAATGACAATGAAAAATCCACAAAATTCTGATACCTATAGATTATCAGAACTCAAGATTCAGCGAGAAAACGGAAGTGTATTTGGAGAAGCAATTAATAAGCTTGGATGGTATGAAGATCTTGGAACGCCGGAAGAGTTTGAGGAACTAAAGAAGAAAAGCAAGATATGAAAAAAGGACCCCGAGAAAATAGGGTCCTTTTACATAAGTTTAAAAAACTTACAAGTTAAGAAGTATTTTAATTATAGCAAAGTCGAGACAAAAAGACAAGAGGAAAAAAAGAAAAAAGCGGCGGACTTTCCCGCCTTTCAACCTCGATAAAAGTATTAAGTTTAGAAATAGTTACAAGTTTAGGAGAGGGAAGTATGCCATTTTATAAGAGGGTTGTAATTGCGGGAAAAACAGAAGAAACAAAAAAATACTACAGCAGGAAACACCAGCCAAAGACCAAGAGAATCAAAAGAGGGAAACCATCCAGAGCGGAGCAGATCAATGTAAATATCAGAAAGCAGATAGAGCAGTTGAGATGGACTTTAAATTGTAATTTTGAAGAGGGAGATTTCTTTGTAACCTTTTCTTTCAAAAAAGAAGAACGACCAGACACTTACGAGGAGTTGATAAAATGCAAAGATAAGCTAATCAGAGAACTAAGAAAAGCATACCGAAGCAAAGGAAGAGAGTTAAAGTTTGTATATGTGATAGAGATTGGGAAAAGAGGAGCTGCGCATATTCATATGGTTTTAAAAAGCATAGACACCAGAGCATTAAAAAAGTGCTGGGATCGCGGATACATCCACATAAATTTATTAGACAGTACTGGACAATATGGTGACCTGGCTTCATACCTTGTGAAAGAAAAAGGACGAAGAAAAATGGAACAATGCGGAGGAAAAACTTATTCAGCTTCCAGAAATTTAAAGAAGCCAATCATAAAAAAGCAAGTGATCTGGAACAGGGACTTTTTCCGGGAAGACGCCAGATCAAGGAAAGGCTACTACATAGATAAGCGCCACGATGAAGAAAACGGTGGAATCAGGAAAGGATACACCATGACAGGATACCCGTTTATGGAATATATCCAGGTAAAAATAGACGGCAGGGAGGTAAAGAGAGAATGAAAAAAGCCACAAGAATGCAGTACATGAAACGGACCGAAGCCAGCGAACAGGAGGCAGTGATTCAAATTTGCACGCTGATGGAGAGAAAGCACCCGGAATTGAAGCTGTTGTATCATTGTCCGAATGGCGGCAGCAGAAACCGAATCGAAGCGGCGAATTTAAAACGGCAGGGGGTCAAAGCAGGAGTGCCGGATTTACATTTGCCGGTTCCGAAAGGAATCTATGCCGGTCTGTTTATTGAAATGAAATATGGAAATGGGAGGTTGCAGGAGACGCAGAAGAAATGGTTGCAATTAGTGGCAGAACATAAAAATTTTGCAGTGACGTGTTATGGGCAGGAGCTTGCCTTGGAGGTGATTGGAGAATATCTGAATTTAGAGCCGGGGCAGCAGATGAGCATCAAGAATAACACAGTGTTGAAACAAAAATCGAACGTACGTTAGATAGAGATAATGAAAAAACGAACATATGTTAGATAAAAAAGGAGGAAAAATGGAAAGGAGAGCGTACATGAACTACACGAAGGAATTTCGTGAAGAAGTGGTGAAGTATTGGCGGGAATCGAAACAAAGCTATGAAGCTGTAGGAAGAAAATACGGGATATCGGGGAAAGCAGTCAGTAATTGGGTCAATGGGAGAAAACCAAGACGAAGCAAAACACTGCGCAGCAGGGAAGAGAAAAAAGAAATCGTAAAATATCATTTATCCGGCGCAACGATAAAAGAGGTCAAAGAAAAGTACGGTATTCGGGAACAAACGTTGGAAATATGGGAAAGCAGTTTGCTTGAGGAAGTCATGGAGGAACTGAAAGAAGAGAAAGAACAGGAAAAGACGGAAAACCAGCCGGAGCAGAAAACATTGAAATGGGTTCGGGCGGGAGCCGGATCAGGATATTGGAAATGATAACGGAGGAAGTCGTAGGGACTTACGAATTGATAGAAGGAGATACAACGATGAAAAGTTATAAAGGATTTAACAAAGACATGACTTGTAGAGGATTTCAGTACGAAGAGGGAAAAGAATACGAAGAAAAAGAAGCGGATGTATGCAACAAAGGTTTCCATGCGTGTGAATATCCGTTGGATGTATTTAGATATTACAAACCTACGGATAGCGTCTATCATGAAGTCGAACAAGATGGAGAAATAAGTAAGAGTAAGGACGATTCAAAAATTGCCTCGACAAAAATTAAAATTGGAGCAGAGATAGGAATTTCCGGTTTGGTTCAGGCTGCAATTGATTTTACGATGGACAGGGTTAAAAAAGAAAATAGAAAAGAAAACGGAA